>NZ_JBHYHC010000083.1:0-41035 GCF_042738955.1 Umezawaea sp. NPDC059074 | reverse complement strand
TTGATCGGGCCAAAAGGCAGTGCCCCAAAGCCCTGCCCGATCTCCAATTTTAAGGGGCAAATCCCCCAAATAAAATCGGACACGAACCAACCAGCACTCTCATCTTCGCAGGTCAATAGGCATGTTGCTGGTGGTGGGCGGGTGGCTGATTGACTGCCTGGCCGAGCGTGCGGTGCCGCGTAGCGGCCGATTTTACTTGGGGTTTTTGGCGCTAAACTCAGTCGGGCGGCAAGTTTTGATCCTGCCGTTTTGGCCCGACTAGCGCCAAAAAGAGGGGCCCCAAGTCAAATCGGCCACCAGTGGAACTGTCTGCGTTGGTACAGGCGGAACTGCCTGCGTGCCCGCTAGCGGAACTGCCTGCGTGCCCACTGGCGGAACTGCCTGCGTGGCCACGAGCGGAACTGCCTGCGTACCTGCCGGCGGATCTGCCTGCGTGGCCGCCAGCGGATCTGCCTGCGTGGCCGCCAGCAGGAACCGCCAGCCCGGCCAACCTGCCCAGGAGGAACCCCACCGGCGACGGCTCAGGAGCAGTCCCGAGTGCAGCCCGGAAACCCCCTGCAACCACCGCTTACCCACAGTCACACCCCCGGACCTGTGGCCAAGATCCATGCCGGGTAAGCTCGGCCTAACACTGATTCCTCGGCAGTGGCCCGTTCACCACCCGCATGCCACCCGCACATCGTCTCGGGACCATCTGCCGCGCCCCATTACGTCACCTTGCGTAGTCAAGTTGGGCCCAACCCGTGGTTCAACCGAAGAATCTTAGTGCCTTCGTGTGATTATCAGACCGTTATATAGCCTCATCGGCTACGTGGCGTGGCAGGATTCCAAGGTCGGACAGGGGCGTCCGGCAGAGCTGCCGGGAGGGCATTGAGTGGCGTTGTGGACCGTGCACGGCGATGGTCGGACTACCGACGGTGAAGCCGTGTCAGCGCAGGAGCGGTTGAGCTGGCCGCTCACCATCGGCTTCGGCGCACAACACCTCGTGGCGATGATCAGCGCCACGGCGCTCGTCCCCGCCGTCACGGGTCTGCCGGTCAGCACCACCCTCCTGTTCTCCGGGGTGGGCACGCTCCTGTTCCTGCTGCTCACCCGCAACCGCGTTCCCAGCTACCTCGGTGCGTCCTTCGCGTTCATCGCCCCGCTCGCCGCTTCCCGTGAGGAAGGGGTTGCCGCTCAACTCGGCGGTGTCCTGGCCGTCGGGTTGTTGGTGATCGTCGTGGGGATCGCGGTCAAGGCGCTCGGGGTTCGGCTGATCGACTCCGTCATGCCGCCGGTCGTGACCGGGGCCGTCGTGATCCTCATCGGGCTCAACCTGTCGCACTCGGCGACCGACTCCTTTTCCCAACAACCCCTGCTCGCCGCCGTCACGATGGGGTTCGTCCTGCTCGCCGGGGTGTTGGGCAGGCGGTTGGTCTTCCGGCTCTCCGTCCTGTTCGGCGTGGCGATCGGGTGGGCGCTCGGAGGGGCGTTGGGGCTCATCGCGGCCGAGCGGCTGCAAGCCGTGCGCAACGCCGCGTGGGTGGGGCTTCCGGACTTCCACACGCCGGAGATCCGGCCCTCGGTGACGCTGCTGTTCCTGCCGGTCGTGATCGTGCTGGTCGCGGAGAACGTCGGCCACGTGAAGGCCGTGGCCGCGTTGACCGGTCGTGACCTGGACGGGAGCGTCGGCGACTCGATCATCGCCAACGGCGTCTCCACCCTGCTGGCCGGGCTCGGCGGTGGGTCGGGGACCACGACGTACTCCGAGAACATCGGCGTCATGGCTGTGACCAAGGTCTACTCGACGGCCGCCTACGCGGTGGCCGCGTGCGGGGCCGTGCTGCTGGCGTTCTCGCCGAAGTTCACCGCCGCCATGGCCACGATCCCGCCCGGCGTGCTCGGTGGCGTGACGCTCCTCCTCTACGGCCTGATCGGGCTCATCGGTGTCCGCATCTGGATGGACAACCGGGTCGACCTGACCAACCCGGCCAACGCCATGGTCGGCGGCGCGGCGCTGGTCGCGGGGGTCGGCGACCTCACGATGAAGCTCGGCAGCATGCAGCTCGGCGGCCTCGTGTGGGGGTCGCTGCTGGTCGTGATCCTGCACCCGGTCATGCGCTGGCTGCGGGCCGCGCGGACCTCGCAGCTCGGGCCGTCCTAGCGGGCCAGCGCCTTGTTCACCCGGTGGACCAGGCCCGGACCCTCGTAGATGAACCCGGTGTAGACCTGCACGAGGTCGGCTCCGGCGTCCACCATGCGGCGGGCGTCGTCGCCGTCGAAGATCCCGCCAACGCCGATGATCGGCAGCTTGCCGTCGGTCTCCTTGCTGACGAACCGCACGACCTCGCGCGCCCGTTCGGCCAGCGGTCTGCCGCTGAGCCCGCCCGCCTCGGCCGCGAGCGCCTGGTCGGCCGGGGCCAGCCCGTCCCTGCCCAACGTCGTGTTGGTGGCGATCAAGCCGCTCACCCCGTGCTGCTCGCAGACCTCCAGCAGCTCCACGATGGCGCTGTCCGTCAGGTCCGGCGCGATCTTCACCAGGATCGGCTTGCGCTTCCCGCCGTGCGCCAGCGTGTCCGCCGTGGCCGTCAGCTCGCCCAGCAGCTCCGTCAACGCGCCCTTGTCCTGGAGGCTGCGCAGGCCTGGGGTGTTCGGCGAGCTGATGTTCACCGCGAAGTAGTCGCCGTGCCGGTAGAGGGCCCGCAGGGACGTGCAGTAGTCCTCGACGGCTTCCTCGACGGGCGTCACCTTGGACTTGCCGAGGCTGATCCCCAGCGGGGCCTTCAACGGCCCCAGCCGGTCCAACCGGGCCGACAACGCCTGGGCCCCGGCGTTGTTGAAGCCCATCCGGTTGACGATCGCCTCGCTGGACCTCAGCCGGAACAGCCGCGGCCGGGGGTTGCCTGGCTGCGGGTGCCGGGTGACCGTGCCGACCTCGACGAACCCGAAGCCCATCGCGGCCCACGCGGGCAACGCGCGCCCGTCCTTGTCCATCCCCGCCGCGAGTCCCACCGGGTTCGGGAACCGCACCCCGAACACCGTCCGCTCGTTGCGCGCGCCGGTCGTGAACCGCAGCGCGGGGCTCAGCCGGGACAGGGCGCCGAGGGTGGTCTCGTGGACCCGCTCCGCGTCCCCGCCGTGCAAGCGGAACAACGCCTTGCGGATCACGCGCTTGTAGACCACCGAACAACCTCCTGGAAGTAGACCCAGGTCAGCCTAGTGCGGCCGGTGCCGGGCGCCGGGTGGTGTCCGGCACTCCGCGACCTCGCTCACAGCCACCACGGCCACGGCGGGGCCACGCGCGTCGGCCAGGGGGGAGCGCTCACCGAGGTCCGGTGGGCAGGGAGGAACCAATCAGCATTTCCGCGAGTTGTCATGACCACCTGCACGCGAACGGGGCCCAAAAGGTTCAACGGAAGACGAACATGTGTCACCGCTGGCAGGTCGGGCACCAGTAGGAGATGCGGGCCATGTAGTCGTCGCCCTGGGTCTCCACGGCGATCCGGTCGCCGCACCGGCGGCACGGCTTCCCGGCCCGCTCGAACACCCAGTGCTGGTTCCCGCGACCCCGCTGCCCGGTCGTGCTCTGCTCCGGCGCCCACGCGTTCGCCAGCAGCAGCTTGCGCGACAGCCGCACGGCCTCGCCGGGGTCGATCGACGACACCGGCGCCCACGGCGACGCCCCCAGCAGGAAGCACACCTCGGTCTTGTAGAGGTTCCCCACGCCCGCCATCACCCGCTGGTCGAGCAGCGCGGGCCCCAGCTGCCGGTCCGGGTCGGCGGCGAGCCTGCGGATGGCCTCGTGCAGGTCCCCGTCGGACCAGTCCTCGTCGAGCAGGTCCGGTCCGAGGTGGCCGACGAGCCGGTGCTCCTCGCCGGTCGGCACGAGTTCCATGTCGTGCAGGGCGAACCCGATCGCGATCCGGTTCTCCACCTCGATGATCGCCCGCACCTGGTGCGCGGGCCGCTGCCACTTCTGGCCCGGCCGGTACAGGTGCCACGCGCCGTCCATCCGGAAGTGGCTGTGCAGGCTCAGGTCGCCGGAGAACCGCATCAGCAGGTGCTTGCCCACCGACCGGACCCCGAGCACCGAACGCCCGCTCAGCGCCCCGGAGGGCAGCCGTGGGTGCCGCAGCTCCGCGCGGAGCAGGGCTTTGCCGGCCAGGGCCTCGTCGAGGCGGTGGCCTGCCAGGAAAACCGTGTCACCCTCTGGCACTGCTGTCGAACGCCACCTTCAGGCCGAAGCCGATCAGGACGGACGCGGTCAGGCGTTCCGTCCACTCCTTGACGCGCGGCCTGGTCAGCACGACCGCCGCCCGTCCCGCCAACCACACCACCACGAGCTGCCAGACCTGGCCCAGCCCGACGTGGATACCCACCAGGAGCACGGCCCACGCCGTCGTGCCGCCGTCGACCGGCAGGAACTGGGGGAGCAGGCTCAGGTAGAACACGCCGATCTTGGGGTTGAGCAGGTTCGTGGTGAACCCGGTCCGCAACGCCTGCCGCGGCGTCACGCGCGGCGCGGGCACGTCGTCGGCGACGGTCCGACCGCGCCACGACCTCCACAGCGCCGAGCCGCCCAGCCACAGCAGGTACAGCGCGCCCGCCCAGCGCAGCACGTCGTAGGCGAGCCGCGAGGCGACCAGCAGGGCCGTGAGGCCCGCGACGCTCGCCGCGCCCCACACCACGCAGCCCAGGGTCGTGCCGAAACCGCCGACCACCCCCGCGCGACGACCGCCGCCGAGCACCATGCGCAGCAGCATCATGGTGTCCAGGCCGGGCGTGATCGTGAGCAGCAGGGCGGTGGCGGTGAAGGCGAGCAGGGCGGTCACGCTCACGCGTCGACCGCTTCCTGGATCTCCTCGTCGTCGAAGTCGCGGTGCACGGCCCGCCGCCTGCTGCGGCTGACCCGCAGCACCCGCGCGAGCAGCAGGTTGAACGCCAGCGCCACCTCGCGCGCGCCGGGCGTGCCCCACTCGTGGATCGGCATGCACGCGCCCTGCGCCTGTTGCACGGCCAGCCGGTCGGGCAGCGCCACCGGCATGACCAGCGGGCCGAAGATGTCGCGCAGCTCCTCGATGCGGAACTGGTGCTCGTGCGAGCGCGGCCGGACCCGGTTCACCACGACGCCGAGCGGTTGCAGGTCGGCGTTGTTCTCCCGCTCGTTCTGCACGGCCTCGAACGCGCGTTGCACGCCGGCGACGGCGAACATGGTCGGCTCGGTGATCAGCAGCGCGCGGTCGGCGGCGACCAGCGCGGAGCGGGTCAGCTGGCCGAGCGAGGGCGGGCAGTCCAGCAGCACGAGCTGGTACGGGTAGTCGTCGTCGCGGTCCTTGATCAGCGTCAGGGCCTCGCGGAGCCTGCCCAGCCGGGTCTGGCCGGGGTCGGGGTGGTTCAGCGACTCCGCGTCCTCGGAGCCGGACAGCACGTCGACGCCCTCGCCCCACGTGCTCGGCGCGATGGCTCTCTCCAGCACCTCGAGCGTCGGTTCTCGCAGGACGTCGTAGATGGACGCCTCGGTCTCGGCGGGTTCCAGGGTGGAGGTGGCGTTGCACTGGGGGTCCAGATCGATCACCAGCGTCCGCACACCGCGGCGGAGCGCGGCCGAGGCGAGACCGAGCGCCACCGTCGTCTTGCCCACGCCACCCTTGAGGCTCAGCACTGCGACCGTATGCACGGGGTGCAGCCTACGGTCTTTACCAGATCAGGTCCGAACATCGGTCGGCCCCCGCCGGTCGGCGCGCGCTGTCGGTACCACGCTCTACGCTCTACGACCATGCGACCGGACGCTGTGCACAGGGTGCTCGACGCCGAGCTGATCGCCGCGCGGGAGCGCCGGGGCGGGGAACCGCCCAGGGTGCTCGACGTCGGCGGCGGCACGGGGGTGTGGGCCGTGCCCCTCGCCGCGGCGGGCTGCTCCGTCACGGTCATCGAGCCGAGCCCGAACGCGCTGGCGACGCTGCACCGCCGGGCCCGCGAGGCCGGGGTGGCCGATCGCATCACCGCGATCCAGGGCGACACCGAGGCGCTCGGCGACCTGGCCCCCGAGGGCGAGGCCGACCTGGTGCTCGGCCACGGGCTGCTGGAGATCGTCGACGACGCGCAGGCCGCGGCGTCCGCGCTGGCCACGGCCGCCGCGCCGGGCGGGGCGGTGTCCGTGCTGGTGGCGAACCGGTTCGCGGCCGTGCTGCACCGGGCGATCGCGGGCAGGCTGGTCGACGCCCGCCGCCTCCTCGACGACGCCGCTGGCCAGCTGGCGGGCACGAACGACCCGCTGCTGCGCCGGTTCGACCTGGACGGCCTGGAGGCCCTGATCATCGCGACCGGGCTGAAGGTGGAGCTGCTCCAGGGGTACGGCGTGGTGTCCGACCTCGTGCCCGGATCCGTGCTGGAGTCGAGTCCGGGAGCCGCCGAGGCGCTCGCGGAGCTGGAGCTGGCGGCCGCGACGAGATCGCCGCTGCGCGACGTCGCCGCACGTCTGCACGTCCTCGCCCGTCGCCCGGCGTGACGAAGATTTTCTTTCGTAAATCTTGTGAGGAAAGTGTTATTCAGCGACATTGGAACCAGTGAAGGCCGCAGACGTGTCGACGTAGGGATCGGTGGATGGGTTTTGTCGAGGGCCCTCGGGAGCCGGACGACCCGGTTTTAGGGGAACTCTCCAGCCACGACGTCGACCACTACTTCCGGTCGGGCGTGGACGAAGCGCACCGCGTCCGGGTCGACATGCTGCTGCACCAGCACTTCCGCGAACGCGGACTCGCCGACGGGGTTTCCAAGATGGTCCTGAACCAGCTGCTGGGCTACGGGCTGGAGTACGTCAAGGGCCTGGTGCGCTCCGGGGGGATCTTCGCCAGCTCGCGCCGCCAGGGCCGGGGCGTGAGGCAGCAGGTCGTCCCGCCGCACGACGTGGAGGACCTGTCGAGCGAGGTCGTCTGGGACGGGTTCGAGATGTTCCGCGACCGCGGGCTGCTCGGCGGCAACTGGTCGCCGTTCAACGGCCTGTCCCTCAAGCAGTACTACGCGAACGCCTGCGTCCTGACCTTCCCGAACACCTACCGCAGGTGGCAGCGGGGCAGGCAGGACTGGGTGGACGTGGAACTGCTGGACGCCTGGTCCACCGTGGACCAGCTGCACGGGGACCGCTCGGCCGAGGACACCGTGGTGACGCAGGCGGTGCTGGATTCACTGTTCAAGCACATCGGGCACAGCGACAGCTCGTTGCTGGCGCTCGTGCGCGGCGGGTACAGCCCCGCGGAGATCGGAGAGCTGATGCGGCTCAAGCCCCACACCGTGGAGGTCCGCATCTCGCGGGCGCGCGCGGTGGCCCGCAGGTACCTGAGCCGGGAAGGGGGCCTGTGATGTCGTCCTCACTGGACGTCGCCTCCGAGCGGCACCGCAGGATCGTCGACGGCGAGGGCACGGTCGACGGGTCCTCGCTGGGCGAGGTGGGCGCGGCGAGCCTCGCGAAGCGCGCGCACGGCAGCAAGCTCGACGAGCTGGTCGCCCGCGCGGCGACCGTGAAGATCGTCCCCCCGGTCGAGCCGTCGATCGGCGTGCTGTCGTCCCGGCCGGACGACCTGGCCGCCGAGGTGGCGTTGGCGATCGGCGGGGACCGCGCGGCCGTGGAGCGCTTGCTCGGCGCGATCCGCCCGCTCGTGGTCCGGTACTGCCGGGCCCGCATCGGCCGTCAGGAGCGCTCGTTCGCGTCCGCGGACGACGTGGCGCAGGAGGTCTGCCTCGGCGTGCTGACGGCGCTGCCGTCCTACCGGGACCAAGGGCGGCCGTTCCTGGCATTCGTCTACGGCATCGCGGCGCACAAGGTCGCGGACGCGCACCGGGCGTCCGCCCGCAACCGCTCCGAGCCCGTCCCGGACGTGCCGGACGGTCCCGAGACCGAGGCCGGTCCCGAGCAGCGGGCCATGCGCGGCGAGCTGTCCCGCGAGATGGCGAGCCTGCTCAAGGTGCTGCCGGACAAGCAGCGGGAGATCCTGCTGCTGAGGATCGTCGTGGGCCTGTCCGCGGAGGAGACCGCGGACGCCGTCGGCTCCACGCCCGGCGCCGTGCGGGTGGCGCAGCACCGGGCCCTGTCACGCCTGCGCAAGGTGCTCAGCCCCGAGGACGTCCAAGACCGCGAGTGACCTGCCATTACCGCACTAGTGCGGTTAATAACCGTGTAATCGATGATTTCGGTTAAACCGCGAAAACGTTCTCGTGTGGACACCGATCAGTTTCGATACTCCGGCGGTCCGGTAAATCGCCATATGTATTTCCTATGGGTCTGATTTGCTTAAGAAAATGTGGTGAGTCTCGTCTTGTTTGGTGACATGTCTATGAGTGAACGTGGAAATGTCACCGACGTAGGGATGGGCCGATGAGTGGTCTTCCGGGGAAGTCCTGGGAGGCGAAGGCCTGTGCGGCGCCATCCGCAGGCGTCCGTGCAGGCAGACCGATCGGTCGACGATCCGCAGGGGATGAATTGGTGAGTGATGCAGTGCTCGCGTGTTTCCCGGTGTTCCGCAACGCCGGTCCGCCGAAATGCGGCGAAACCGCGGTGAACAGCACGCACGCTGGAGACGTGCGCATTTCCAGGGCTGGTGTGTTCGCTCGTGCGCGCAAGAACAACAAAGGGGGCCTGTGATGGCGGGTAGTGGAAACGCTGTTATCGGGGATCGTCCGTCCCGCAACGACCTCCGCCTCGACTCGGTCGTGTCCCGCGCCCCGGAGGCCGCGGCCGGTCATCAACCGGAACCCCGCACCGACGACATCGCCGCGGACGTCGTGGCGGCGATGAGGGGCGACAAGGCCGCGGTCGCCGCGCTGCTGCGCGTGGTCCGCCCGATGGCCGTCCGGTACTGCCGGGCCCGCATCGGCAGCCAGGAGCGCTCGTTCGCCTCGGCGGACGACGTGGCCCAGGAGGTCTGCCTCGCGGTCCTGAAGTCCCTGCCGTCCTACCGGGACCAGGGGCGGCCGTTCCTGGCGTTCGTGTACGGGATCGCGGCGCACAAGGTCGCGGACGCGCACCGGGCGTCGTCGCGCAACCGCTCCGAGCCCATGGCGGACGTGCCGGACCTCCCGGAGACGGACGCGGGCCCGGAGCAGCAGGTCCTGCGCGGGGAGCTGTCGCGCGAGATGGTGGAGCTGCTGAAGGTCCTGCCGGAGAAGCAGCGGGAGATCCTGCTGCTGCGCGTCGTGGTCGGCCTGTCCGCCGAGGAGACCGCCACCGCGCTCGGCTCGACCCCCGGAGCCGTCCGCGTGGCACAGCACCGAGCCCTGACCAAGCTCCGCAAGACGATGACCCCGGACCGGATGCGGTGAGCGGTGCGGGTCGGTTCTACGACGACCTGGCCCCCACCTACGACCTGATCTTCGGCGACTGGGACGCGAGCATCACCCGGCAGGCGGCGGCGTTGGCCCCGCTGCTCCCGCCGGGCTCGCGGGTCCTGGACTGCGCGTGCGGCATCGGCACGCAAGCGCTTGGCCTGGCCGCGCTCGGCCACCCCGTCGTCGGCTCCGACCTCAGCCCGGTCGCCGTGGCGCGCGCCGCCCGTGAAGCCGCGGCGCGGTCCGTGGCGCTGCCGGTGGTGGTCGCGGACATGCGGGCGCTGCCGTTCGCCTCCGGGGCGTTCGACGTCGTGCTGGCGGCCGACAACGCCGTGCCGCACCTGCTGACCGCCGCCGACGTGACGGCGGCGGCGCGGGAGATGCGGCGGGTGCTGCGGCCCGGCGGGCGGCTCGTGCTGACCACCCGCGACTACGACGTCCTGCGCCGCGACCGGCCCCTGTCCACGCCGCCGCAGCGCAACGCGGGCGGGACCGTGACGTTCCAGCTGTGGACGTGGAACAACGAGGGCACCCACTACGACTTGGAGCACTTCCAGCTCGAACCGCGCGGCGACGGGTGGGCCACGACCGTCCGCCGGACGACCTACTGGGCGATCACCCGCGCCGAACTGGGCGGCCTGCTCGCCGACGCCGGGTTCACCGACGTGAGCTGGCCGGACACCGCGTTCTTCCAGCCCGTCCTCAGTGCTGCCACCGGGTGACGGCGACGACCTCCTCCGGCGTCGAGTCGGCGAACAGGGCGACCTCGCCCCGCCGGACGTCCACGATCGTCGCCACCAGTTCGCGCCCCAGGGCGTCGTTCAACGCCTGGTCGTGCTCCAGCGCGTCCGCCGCCTCGGTCAACGACGACGGCAGCCGCGGCACGCCCGCGAGGCCGGCCGGGTCTACGTCGAGGGGCGCGGGCAGCTCGGACCCGCCCGCCAGCCCGGCGGCGATCGTCGCGGCGACCACCAGGTACGGGTTCGCGGACAGGTCGAACGACTTGATCTCCAGGTTCGCGTTCGCACCGCTGACCAGTCGCAACGCCGTCTCGCGGTTCTCCAGGCCCCACGCGGCGAACGGCGCGGCCCAGTGCGACGGCACCAGCCGCAGGTAGCTCGCGACCGACGGCGAGCCGATCGCGGTCAGCGCGGGCAGGTGCTCCAGGACGCCCGCGGTGAACGCCGCCGCCTCCGGGGTCAGCCCGAGCGGCCCGTCGCCGCGGGTGAACAGGTTCCGGCCGTCCCGCCACAGGCTCAGGTGCAGGTGGCCGCCGTTGCCGACCCCGGTCGTGGTGACCTTCGGCGAGAACGACGCCCGCAACCCGTGCCGGGCCGTCACGGCGCGGATCGTCTCGCGCGTCAGCACCGCCGTGTCGGCCGCGGCGACCGGGTCCTCCGCGGCCGTGGACACCTCGAACTGGCTCGTCGCGTACTCCGGGTGGAACTGGAGCACCCGCACGCCCTGCGTGCCCAGCGCCCGGATCACGTCGGCGCAGTAGTCCGACAGCTCGACCTGCCGCGCGTGGCTGTAACCGGGGCCGGTCGCGGCGGGTACGAAGTCGTCCGTGCCGCCCCGGCCGACGGCCCACTCGATCTCGAACCCGGCCTGCGCGGCGAGCCCGGCGTCGGCCAGCCGCTCGACCATCCGCTTCGCCGCCAACCGCTGGTCCAACGCGTACGGGCGGCCGTCCTGGTGGTGCCGGTCGGCGGGCGCCCAC
Source organism: Umezawaea sp. NPDC059074 (assembly GCF_042738955.1). NCBI lineage: Bacteria > Bacillati > Actinomycetota > Actinomycetes > Pseudonocardiales > Pseudonocardiaceae > Umezawaea > Umezawaea sp. NPDC059074. The sequence continues at coordinate 30,015 of NZ_JBHYHC010000083.1, read as the reverse complement.
GCCCAGCCGGGCTGCGCGGCCAACGCGGTCAGCCGCTGTGGGTCGGCGTGCAGCCGCAGGTCGCCGACCGGGCCGCCGACGAACCGGCCGTCGATGATCGTGTCCTGGAGCAGGAACACGTCGAACACCGGCGAGGCGCCCACGGGCGTGCCCAGTCCGGCGAGCGGCACCGACTTGACCCTGGTGACGCCGCTGTTGTCGACCCAGGTGACAGCCACGGCCACGACGCCGAGTTCTGCGAGATGCGCGGTCTCCATGCCGCACATGCTGCTACAACGGGAGGATGCTGCCCTTCGTAGCGGACCTGAGGCTGGTCGACCACCACTGCCACGGCGTGCTGCGCGCCGACGTGGACCGCACGGGTTTCGAGGAGGTGCTGACCGAGGCCGACCAGGTCAGCCCGCTGGGCACGACCCTGTTCGACTCCTCGATCGGGCTGGCCGTGCGCCGGTGGTGCGCGCCGGTGCTCGACCTGGACCCGCACGCCTCCGCCGAGGACTACCTGGCGCGGCGGCGGTCGTTGGGCGCGGCGGAGGTGAACCGGGCGTTCCTGGCGGCCGCCGACGTGGACACCTACCTGGTCGACGGCGGCCTGTCGCCGGAGCTGCTGCTGGACTACCGGGAGTTGGCGGCGGTGACCGGGGCCCGGTCGTTCGAGGTCGTGCGGCTGGAGCGGCTGGCCGAGGAGGTCGTCACGGAGGGGTGCACGGCCGCCGGGTTCGCCTCCGAGGTCCGGGCGCGGTTGGCGGCGTCGACGGCGGTGGGCGCGAAGTCGATCGCCGCGTACCGGGTGGGGCTGGCCCTGCGGCCGGAGCGGCCGTCGGACGCGGAGGTCGCCGAGGCGGCCGGGCGGTGGCTCGCGCGGGGAGGCCGGTGCGCTGACGAGGTGCTGACGCGGTTCCTGGTGTGGGCGGCGCTCGACCGGCGGCTGCCCGTCCAGTTCCACGTCGGCTACGGCGACTCCGACGCCGACCTGCACCGGTGCGACCCGCTGCTGCTGACCGACTTCCTGCGCGCCACGGCCGGGCTCGGCGTGCCCGTGATGCTGCTGCACAACTACCCGTTCCACCGGAACGCCGGCTACCTCGCGCAGGTGTTCCCGCACGTGTTCGTCGACCTCGGCCTCACCACGCACAACGTCGGCCACCAGGCCGGTCGGGTGCTGGCGGAGGCGTTGGAGATCGTGCCGTTCGGGAAGTTCCTGTTCTCCAGCGACGCCTACGGCCTGGCCGAGCTGTACCACCTGGGCGTCCTGCTGTTCCGGCGCGCGCTGTCGGACTTCCTGGCGTCGGCGATGGCGTCCGGGGACCTGGTGGAGGCGGACGCCGTGCGGATCGCTCACCTGATCGGGTACGAGAACGCGCGCCGGGCCTACCGTTTGGACTAGAGTCTCGAACGGACGTTCGACCGAGGTGGGGTGGAGTGTGGGGCGCAGCGCGAACCTGCCGCGCGGCTTGGTCGACCGCTTCATCGCGCGCGACGGCCGGTGGCCGGACGACACCGGCTGCCCGATGCTGCACGTGGACATGGACGCCTTCTACGCCGCCGTGGAGATCCGCGAGCAGCCGGAGCTGCGGCACAAGCCGGTCATCGTGGGCGGCACCGGCAACCGGGGCGTCGTCTCGTCGGCGAACTACATCGCCCGCGAGTTCGGTGTCCGCTCCGCGATGCCCACGGCGCACGCGCGTCGGCTCGCGCCGCACGCCGTGTTCCTGCCGCCCAGCTTCGGGCTGTACCAGGAGACCTCGCGCGGCGTGATGGCGATCTTCCGCGACATCTCGCCACTGGTCGAGCCGCTGAGCCTGGACGAGGCGTTCATCGACGTCAGCGGGTCCCTGCGGCGGATGGGGATGACGTCGGGGGCCATCGCCGCGCTGATCAGGACGCAGGTGCAGGAGGCGTACGGCATCACCTGCTCGGTCGGCGTCGCCCCGACCAAGTTCCTCGCCAAGCTCGCGTCCGGCATGTGCAAGCCGGACGGGTTCATGGTCGTGCCCAGGACGTCGGTGCTGGAGTTCCTGCACCCGCTGCCCGTGTCCGCGCTGTGGGGCGTGGGCAAGAAGACCGCCGAGCAGCTGGACCGGGTCGGCCTGGAAACCGTCGGAGCCATCGCCGCCACCCCGTTGCCCAGGCTCCGCAAACTCCTCGGCGTGGCGCTCGCCGAACACCTCCACGCCCTCGCGCAGGGCCACGACGACCGGGCCGTCGTGCCGGAGTCGAAGGAGAAGTCCATCGGCGCGGAGGAAACGTTCGAGGTAGACCACTTCGACCGCGCCCTGCTCAAACGCGAACTCCTCAGACTCGCCGAACGCTCCGCCAGCCAACTCCGCGCCAAAGGCCTCCGCGGCCGCACGGTGTCGATCAAGGTCCGCTACTCCGACTTCTCCACCATCACCCGCTCCAGAACCCTCCAGGTCCCGACCGACCTCACCCACGAGGTCTACGCCACCGCGTGCACCCTGCTGGACGACCACGTGCCGGACGGCGCGGTCCGCCTCATCGGCGTCCGCCTCGAACAACTGGTGGAAGGCGAAACCGGCGAACAACTGATGTTCGACGCCCCCGAACGAGGCTGGCGCGAAGCAGAACAGGCAGCAGACCAGGCCAGATCCAAATTCGGCCTGACCGCAATCGGCCCAGCCTCCCTACTGGGCACCCAACCCCGCCGCTCAGGCACCACAGAACCCAAACCCGACCGCCCAACCTGACCACTGCGCGCCCCGTCGTCCGCAGACCACCACCCGATCAGGTGCATCCCCAACCCTCGGCCACCTTGAGCCTCAAAACTGTCGGACCTCCTCACTAGCGTTGATCTCGGGGGGCCACCCAGGCCGCCCCCTAGGCGTCGTGGCCCAGCTCCACCCGAGATCCGCTCCGAACACTCGACCCAGCTCGCCCGGCCCCGCGCCCGGCCCCGTGTTTGGTTGACACGTCCGGCCACCTCTGACCGCCTCAGCCGCAACCCACTTCGGACCGCCGCCGAACACCCTTGACCGCACTGGTCCGACTACCTTCGCTGCCCGCTGCCCGCTGCCCGATCAGATGCATCCCCCCAGCCTCGGCCACACCGGGCCCCGAAAATGTCGGACCCCTTCGCTAGCGTTGATCTCGGGTCCACCAAGCCGCCCTAGACGTCGTAGCCCAACTTGGTCCTGAAACCCGTTGCGGCACCTGCTCCCGCGCCACCCACCGCGCCCGGCCCGTGGAACCCCGTCCGGCCTTCGGAACCCCACCCCGGCCGCCGGACCCGACCGAAGCCCCGAACCCCGCCGTTCGGCCGAAAAACCGTCGAAAGCCGAACCGCTGATCGGGTGTCGCACGCCCGAGAACCGACCACGCGCGTCGGCGTCGGTGCACGCTGGTGGGATGGAATCCGAGGTGGCGAGGTTCTGGGGGTTGCTCGACCCCGTCGGGCACGCCCTGCTCGACGCCGTCGGCACCGTGCGCGAGTACGAGCCCGGCGCTGTCGTCTGCCACGAGGGTGAGCCGTCGCAGCACGTGCTGATCGTCCGGCGTGGGCTGATGCGGGTCACGGCCACCTCGCCCAGCGGGCACGAGATGGTGCTCGCGATTCGCGGGCCGGGGGACATCGTGGGGGAGCGGTCGGCCGTGGACGGTCTGCCGCGGTCCGCCAGCGTGCGCGTGCTCGGCGCGGCGTCGGCGTTGGTCATCGCGCCCGCCCGCTTCACCGAGTTGTGCCGCCGCCAGCCGCACATCGCGTGGGCGGTGCTGGTGGTCGTGGTGTCGCGGCAGCGGGACGCCGACCGGCAGCGCATCCAGTTCAGCGGCACGTCCACCCAGCGGGTCGCGGCGGTGCTCCTGGACGTGGTGCTGCACCGCGGCGTCGGCTCGGCGGGGGCCGTCGCGTTGAGCCAGGAGGAGTTGGCGAGCGCCGCGGGCACGTCCCGCGAGTCCCTCGTGCGGGTGCTGCGGTCGTTGCGCCAGCAGGGCATCGTGCGCACCGGCCGGAAGCGCATCGACATCCTCGCCCCGGACCGCCTCTACGAGCTGGTGGAGTGACCTCGCGTTCTGCGGCATCTGACGCGGAAGCACCCCGGATTCGGGCCTACAACTAGGTGGTCACCGAATCCAGGGGGTCTTCCGAGATGAACCGCCAGCAGATCGAACGCCTCACCACCACCATCCTGTTCTCCGTCCTGCAACTGGGCGCGACCGTCGTCCTGCTCGTGCTGCTCAACGCTTCCGGTCTCCTCGCCGCGGCCGCCGCCATCGTCATGGCTGGCAGCCTGGTCGCCGTCCACGACGCGTGGCGCGACCTCCGCAAAACCGCGAAGCCCGCCCTGGTGCAGGAACCGGATCTCGTCAACTCGTAACCCCTGAGTTGTCCACAGGCACGGGGGTTGTCCACAGATCGGCCGGACCCGGTAGACCGAGGGGTGGGTCCGGCCGACTCTGTACCCATGCACACGACGAACCGAACCCTGATCGACCTGGACGCCCTGTCGGCCCTGTTCCGCCACGGCGTCGCGACCATGTCCGAGCTCCTCCACCTGGGCATCTCGTCAGCCCTGCTGCGCCTGCGCTGCCGTCGAGGCGGCCCGTGGCAGCACCTCCTACCAGGCATCCTGCTCCTCAGCGGCTCCCCACCGACCCGCGCTCAACGCGTCCAGGCCGCCCTGCGCTTCGTGGGCCCGAACACCGTCCTCACCGGCCTGGACGCCCTGCACCTCCACGGCATCCGCACCGTCCCGGCCACCGGCCCGGTCCACGTCCTGGTGCCGCACCGCCGCGCGATCGACGCGCCACCGGGGATCCGCGTGACCCGCACCCGCGGCCTCCCCGATCCCGTGCTGCGCAACGACTTCCTCACCGCCCCACCGTCCAGGGCGGCCCTGGACGCCGCCCGCCACCTCCCGCCGGCGGCACAACGCGCGATCTTGGCGGAAACCATCCGCGCGGGCACCGACCCGACCACCTTGAACCCGCGCGGCAGCCCCACCCTCCAAGCCACCCTGGCCACCCTGCCCCCAGGCCCGATCGAGGCCATCACCAAGGCAGGCCTCCCCACACCCAGGTGGCACATCCCCCTGCGCACCCCGGAAGGCCGAATACTCGGCACGGCGGACGCCTGGTGGAACACCATCGGCCTGGCCTGGCTCTTCCGCACCACCACCCGCGCGGAACACCTGTCAGCGGCAGGCGTGGTCGTAGTGCGCACCACCCCACACCACACCCCGGAGGAAACAGCCGCCCACCTACGCCGAGCCGCGACCTACGCCACCAACCGCCCCCGCCCAGCCGTGATCCCAGGCTGACCACCCCACCTCGGCCGGCGATCCCGGCCACCACCGACCTTCGGCGGTGACCATCGGCCCTGGCTGGTGATCGCGCCTATTGATCTGGTGGCCATCGGCGGGGCTGGTGATCACCGATCATGGCCTGCGGCCACAGATGCCGGTCGGTGGTCAGCAACGTTGGCCAGTGGTCACCGACATGGGCTGGCGATCGCCGATCTTGACCGTTGGCCACGGACTCCGGCTGGTGGTCACCGATGTTGACCGATGGCCCCAGACCTGGGTTGGTGACTGCGGACTTTGACCGGTGGTCACCGACGTGCGCTGTCGATCACCAACTTTGACCAGTGGTCACGTGCTTTGGCGGGCGATCACCGACGTTGACCGGTGGTCACCCACCTAGCCTGGTGGCCACAGCTGTTGGCCAGCGGTCACCCTCCTTGGCTGGTGGCCACTGATCGTGGCGACTCCTGCCCACCTGGGATCCGCCCTGTCCCTGTCGGTGCTTGTCGTGGCCAGGGTCGGTCCGCCTCGGTCGGCACCTGGTTGGCCTTCCTCTCGATCCCACCGCTGTCCCACTTCGCCCCAGGCCAACCGGCTTCACTCCACAGGGAGGTCAATTTCGTCGACGCGCGCTGTCATCCGCTCTCGTACTGCCGCGCTTTCAGGATGATCGACAGGGCCCCACAGCGACCGGCTCGAACAGCGGCCGGTCTGCCGGTGGCCGGGGACCCCTCCCACCCCGGCCGCCGGAGGTCGTGACTCGATTTCGCCGCGGGGCCATCGAGTCGACCTTCGGTCGAGGGGCTTGGGACGGCTGTGGTTCACCGGGCGAGGGGAGGCTCGCGTGATCTTCGAGGGGGCTCCGGGGGGTGGGAATTGCCCCCCTGTGCCCGCGCGGCCGGGTGTTCGGGGCAGGAACGTGGTGGAGCGCGATCAAAATTTCTGAAGAACTTGTCCGGGTTACGCCATCGGGGTGACCGATCGGTGCTCGGGCGGTAGCCGGGGTCGATCGGTGGGATTCGGGGTGCGCACCGAGCTGGACCTGCACAAATGCGGTTATGGGTGGTTCCGCTGTGCGTCGCCCGCGTCACCTCACGGAGGTCTGACCGTTGACCCGTGAGGATGATGGTGACAGAACCAACCGCTTGAGACCCCGGACTGGGTAGTCGGCGGGCTCTGCGGATCGTATCCTGGGGGATGACGCCCCCAGTGGGGGCGTCCGCCGGGACCGGCGGCAACCGTGAACACCCGGCGCCCGCGACCGCTGTGCCGGAGGAGGATCCATGCCACTCTCCGAGCACGAGCAGCGACTGCTCGACCAGATCGAGCGCGCGCTCTACGCCGAGGACCCGAAGTTCGCTTCTACCGTGCGTGGCGCCAAGCTGCGCAAGCCGTCTCGACGACGTCGCTTCCAGGGCATCGCTTTGTTCGCCGTGGGTGTGGCGCTGCTCGTCACGGGCGTGATGTTGCCGAAGCTCGCTGGTATCCCGGTGGTGAGCGTGGTCGGCTTCTTGTTGATGTTCTTCGGCGTGTTGCTCACCCTGACGACACTTCGTCGCGGTGACCAAGGTGCCGAGGAGCCGGATCAGGAAGGCAGCCGGCCCAGCCGCAGCCGCAGCTCGTTCTCACAAAAGATGGAAGAACGTTTCCGTCGCCGCTTCGAGGACGAGTAGAACTCCGAACCGAAGAACCACACCGCGCGCCCGCCCCACCAGGGGCGGGCCGCGGTGTCTTCGCGTGCCCACCCAACTCGACCCCGCCTCGCCGCGAGCTGAAGCTGTGAGGGCTGGGAGGCCGATCGCGAGGTCGGCGGCAAAGGCCGGTGGGAAGGTGCAGTGGAGATGCTTGCGGTGGATGCCCCGAGGGCTTGCGGAAAGCCTGTGAAGGCCGGCATCGAGCGATGCTCACCCGGTCGGAGAAAGCGAAACGCGCCTGTGGGTGCCTGATCCGGTGAAGGACCATGCACCCACAGGCGCGAGTGGCCGGGTCAGTCCGACGGGTCGGCTGGGGCGGTGGGTTGGAGGACCGAGCGGGGGAGCACCTTGGCTCGGAGTGCCAGGGGGGCGTTGCGGTTGAGGCTGCGGCGGACGTCGTCCACTGCTTGAGGCAGCTGCGGGTCCGCGTCGGCTTTGCCGCTGTACCAGGAGCGTTCGATGGCTCCCACCACCGAACGCAGGCCGTCGCGGCCCTGTTCGTCCAGGTTGTGGGCCCTGGCCATGCGCCTGGCCGCCACGCGGACGGTTTCCGTGGCCGGGATGCGGGTGCCGCGGTCCACGGACTCCGCGATCAGTTCCTCCCACGCCGCGTTGGCCGCCTGGTCACCCAGGCCCGCGATGGAGTGCAGGCGGTTGCGCCTGCGGACCGCGCGCACGACCGCCGGGGACGCGGCTATGCCCAGCAGCAGCAGCGGTACGGCCAGCCACCACGAGTACAAGGCGACCGCGACCGTGGCCGTCACCGCCCACATTCCTGCCGCGGCGGCGGCGGTCGCGGGGCGGGCCCACGGTTGGGACGCCAGGGCCGGGATGCTGCCCAGGAACAGCAGCAGCACGGTCAGGAGCGCTGCCAGGCCACCCGTCACGGCGAGGGTGATCCAGTGCCACTGGGGGATCTGCTCGACCGGGGCCGTGCCCGCGAGGTTCTGGGTGTCGACCACCGGGGCGGCCGAGCTGGACGTGACCACCGCGCTGGAGGACGCCGCCGCCGACGGGTCCTGGGCGTCGGGGGCTTGGGCCTGGCCTTCGTCGCCGGTGCCGCCGATGTAGGACGGGACGACGCCGCGGCCGTCGGTGAGCGGGGTCGGGTCGAAGACCATCCAGCCGTAGCCCGCGAAGTAGATCTCCACCCACGCGTGGGCGTCCAGGCTGGTGATGGTCTTGTAGTCGTCCGTCGGGTAGCCGCCGGTGAAGCCCAGCGCGACCCTGGCGGGCAGGCCGATCGAGCGGGCCATGACGGCCATCGACGCGGAGTACTGCTGGCAGAAGCCGGTCTTGCTGTTGATCACGAAGTCGACCAGCGCGTCGGCGTTCGTGTCGCCCTGGGTCTTCGTCGAGTACTTGAAGCCCTGCGTGCCGTCGGTGAAGAACTTGTACAGCGCCGTGGCCTTGTCGAACTTCGTCGTCTCGTTCTGGGTGATGGTCCTGGCCAGCGTGGAGATCACCGGGTCGATGCCGTCGATCTTGAAGTACACCGGGTCGATGCCGTCGGCGCTGCCGTTGGCCTTGCGCAGCTCGTCGGCCGACGGGTTGGTCAGCACGGTCTCCAGCGTGTACGGGCCGACCTTGTGCTTGCGGAGGCTGTAGACCATCCCGCGGGTCGAGTCGTAGCGCCACGTGTCGTCGGTGTTGTCGATCTTGCGAGGCCTGCCGTAGACCGGCAGCCACACGTCGTTCCAGCCGACCGGGTCGATCTCGACCTTGGTGGTCTTGCCGTCGCCGGGGTCGCCGGGCTGCGCGTCCAGGTCGCCCCTGGCGGGCTGGCCCTCCGAGAGCGCGCCGCCGATGGACCACTCGCCGTTGGCCGGGTCGTACTGCTGGAGCGTCATCGCCCGCAGGTACGCCGACTCCGGCAGGCCGCGGACGTGGAACAGCTCCCTGGTCTCACCCTGGTTGAGCATGCCGCGCAGCTCGGTCAACGGCTTGAGCCCCAGGCCGTCCGCGCCGCCGCCCGCCGCGGTGCCCGCTCCGGGCAGCCTGCCCACGGTGCCGATCAGCGTGAAGGTCGCGCCCGCGAACAGGGCGATCACCACGGCCATGCCCGCCACGGCCGTCGCGGCACGCCCGGAGCTGCTGCCCCCGGTGCCGCTCATCCGTCCTCGCCACGCCTCGTGGCGGTGCTGGCCGTCGACCACGAGCAGCAGCGCGAACGATCCCGCGCCGAGCACGAACGTCCACAGCGGTAGCATCTCGTCGGCCAGCGACGCGGGCACGGCGAACACGCACAGCAGCACCAGCCCGGACGCGGCCGGAGCCGCGGCGCCCACCGCGAGGGTGTCGACCAGCACCGCGACGAGACCCATCGCGAGCATGATCAGGCAGCGCATCGCCGGGCTCTCCGCGACCGGCGGGACACCGGTCTGGACCTCGCCGATGGAGTTGCCGAGCACCGTCCACAGATCGCCGAGCGACTCGGGGCCGGGCAGGACCACCAGGAAACCGGTCCTGGTGAAGAGGGTGACCAGCAGGCACAGCAGCGCGAGGATCTGGCCGACGCCCACCAGCGGGGCGGGCAGCCGGAACGCGCGGAACACCAGGCCGGTGCCGCTGACCACGGCGACCGCGATCAGCACGTAGAAGATCCACAGGCTGCCGGTGACCACGCCGGACAGCGCGGTCGCCGAGCACACCACCGCCAGCGCGGCGACGGCGGGCGTCACCGACCCGCTCCAGTCCCCACCACCCGCCGAGGCACGGCCGGGGCTCGCCGCGGCGGGCGGTCTCTGCTGAAAAGCTCCGGGCATCAGCCAACCTCCGTGCGCGCCAGCGGCCCGCGGTCACCCGCGGCGCGGCGCGGCTTTTGCCGGGCTTGGGGCAGGTCGTTCGGGACTGCGGTGAGTCGGAGGGGCACGCTGGGCACGAGCCCACCTCCGGTGCAGTGAGGCTCTTGCCGGGCCCAGGGCACGTCGTCCGAAGACCTGGTGGGTCGGAGGGGTGTGCCGGACGTCGGCCCACCTCCGTGCGCGCCTTCGGTGTGGCGCGGCTTCTTCCGGGCCCAGAGCACGTCGTCCGAGGACCTGGTCAGCTGGAGGGATGTGCCGGGCATCGGCGAACCTCCCTGTGCGCCTGCGGCGTGGCGCAGGTCTTGCCTGGCCAGGGGCAGGTCGTTCGAGTGCGCGGTGGGTCGGAGGGGTGTGCTGGGCATCAGCCCACCTCCGTGCGCACCACGGGGCCGCGGTTGCCCGCGCTGTGGCACAGTTCTTGCCAGACCTGGTTCATCGGGCTGCCCGGCTTGGCGATCGAGACGCCCCAGCCCGCGATGTGCAGCAGGCGGCGCGTCTCCTCCACGTCCGGTGACGGGTCCTCGGTCGGGCCCGCCCACTCGGCGACGTCGAGCACCACGGCGAGGCTGCGCATCCCGCGCGGTCGGTAGCGGACGAGGCCGTCCACGACGGCCGGGGTGCACGCGCCGAGGATGGCGATGACCTCCTGGCCCGCGCCGGGGTCGATGCCCGCGGCGAGTTCCCGGCGGTGGGAGGGTTGCAGGGCGGCCAGCGCGTCGAGCACCACGGAGTCGCTGTGGCCGCCGTCGCCCGCGCCGCCCGCGAGGACGCGGCCGTCCTCGGCGACGAGCTTGACCTGGTGGCCGAAGCGGTGCAGGTGCAGGCAGATGCTGGCCGTCATGGACACGGCCCACTCGAGGCTCGCGCTGGGGCCGCTGCCGCGGTGCGCGGTCAGCCGGTGGTCCAGCAGCACGGTCGTGCCGCCGCGCCACGGGCGTTCCTCCACGCGCACCATGAGCTGGTCGCGGCGCGCGGTCGAGCGCCAGTGGACCTTGCGCAGGTCGTCGCCGTGCCGGTACTCGCGGACGATCGCGTCGTCCTCGCCCTGGCCGCTGCGCAGCCGGATCGAGCCGTCGTCGCCCGCGCCCATGCCGGAGCCGCTGGGCAGGCCGGTGAGCCCGGTGATCCGGGGCACCACGACCAGCCTGCTGCGGCCCGCGAGCTCGCGGTCGTACTCCACCAGCCCGAACGGGTCGGTGATCCGGGCCATCAGCGGGCCCACCTGCTGGATGCCGCGCATGACGGGCTTGAGGGGGTAGCGCAGCGCGGTGGCGGTGCTGCGCGGCAGCCGCTCCACCACGAACCGGGGCCTGCTGCCGAGCGCGTACGGGACGTTGTCCTCCAGGAGCAGCCCGCCGGTGGGGAGCCTGCCGGTGCTGCGCAGCTCGACGCGCACCTCGGTGGCGGACCCGACCGGGACGCGGCTGGGGTAGAGGAAGCGGGACGCGTGCAGCCCGACCCGCGCGCGGGTCGCCAGCCAGGCGGCCAGCAGCGGCAGCGCGACCACGAAGGCCGACACCCGGAGCAGGTCGCGCTCGTTGAGGACGAGCGCGCACAGCCCCGCGGCGAAGCCCGCGGCGAGCAGGCAGCGGCCGCGGGTCGTCAGGCCGGAGAGAGCTCCACGCATCTCAGCGGGTCGTCCCTGCGGGGAACTGGCCGTTTGCGGGTGTCGCCTGCGGCACCGGCACCCGCTGGATCAGCGCGCGGATCAGGTCGGCGGGGGAACGGCGGGCGGCCTGGGCCTCGGCGGTCAGGACCAGCCGGTGCGCCAGCACGGGCACCGCGACGGCGTGGATGTCGTCCGGGACGACGAAGTCGCGGCCCGCCAGCGCGGCCTGCGCGCGGGCGGCGCGGACGAGGTGCAGCGTCGACCGCGGGGACGCGCCGAGCCGCAGCTCGGGCAGCCTGCGGGTGGCCGACACCAGTTCCACGGCGTAGCGGCGGATCTCCTGCGACAGGTGCACGCGGCGGACCGTCTGCACCAGCTTCAGGATCTGCGCGGCGTCCGACACGGGGCGCAGCTCGTCCATCGGGTTGTTGCCCGCGTGCTCGTCCACCATCGCCAGCTCGGCCGCCGGGTCCGGGTAGCCGATGGACACGCGCGCGGTGAACCGGTCCCGCTGGGCCTCCGGCAGCGCGTACGTGCCCTCCATCTCGATCGGGTTCTGGGTCGCGATCACCATGAACGGGGCGCCGAGGGGGTAGGTCTTGCCGTCGACCGTGACCTGGTGCTCCTCCATGCACTCCAGCAGTGCGGACTGGGTCTTGGGGGAGGCGCGGTTTATCTCGTCGCCGACCACGATGTTCGCGAACACCGGACCGGGGCGGAACTCGAACTCGTTGCCCTGCCGGTTGTAGATCGACGAGCCGGTGATGTCGCTGGGCAGCAGGTCCGGCGTGAACTGGATGCGGCTGACCGTGCAGTCGATCGACCGGGCCAGCGCCTTCGCGAGCGAGGTCTTGCCGACGCCGGGGACGTCCTCCACCAGCAGGTGGCCCTCGGCGAGCAGGGCGACCAGCGAGACGCGGACGACGTCCGGCTTGCCGACGAGGACCTTCTCCACGTTGGCGGCGATCCGCTGGACTGCCGTGTGCAGTTCGCCGAGCACGTCGTCAGGTCGCGTCTGCGGTGTGTGGGCAGCACTGGTCACCGTGGGGTTCACGGCCTGCGCGCCCTTGCCGAACGCGTGGTCCGGAAGTGCTGCGGGCTGGGTACTCGGGGTCACTCGACCTCCTGGAGCGGGGCTCACCCGCGACCGGTGTGGAAGCGGTGAGCGTTTCACGCAGTGTGTCAAACCAGGGCGAAGTGCCCTAGCCCCGATTCGACCGGATCCTGACGCTACTTACGACGTGCGGGGTTGCACCACGGTTCATTTTCCCCTCATCTCCACGATCCCCCACCACCGGCGTACGTGAACCTGTTTTCACCGATTTTGCTGGTCCGTTCGGGTGGCAAAACGGCCCTTCGGACTCACTCGGGACGGTGGGCGTCGCTCGCTTCCCCCACCGTCCACCACGCGCCGCGCAAGCCTCCTACCTGCGAATATGCCTTTGGGGTCACTGAGGAAACACCTGTTTCGGCGTTGACTGTGGTGAAAAGTGGGGTACTGTGGCGCCCGGTGGGGCTGACGGGGGCTCCACTGCCGCTCGGAGTCGGGTCGGCAGGAGGTGTGGAGGTGCCATGTTCCTCGGCACGCACCTCCCCAGGCTGGACGACAAGGGTCGGCTGACGCTGCCCGCCAAGTTCCGGGACGCGCTAGCGGGGGGTGTCATGGTCACCAAGGGCCAGGACCACTGCCTCTTCGTGTTCCCGCGAGCCGAGTTCGAGCAGATGGCCACGAAGGTCGCCGCGGCCTCGTTCACGAACGAGTCCGTCCGCGCGTACCAGCGCTACCTGTTCGCCAGCACGGACGAGCAGCGGCCGGACGGGCAGGGCCGCATCTCGATCGTCCAGGAGCTGCGCAACTACGCCGGTCTGACCAAGGAGTGCGCGGTCATCGGCGCGGTCAACCGGTTGGAGATCTGGGACTCCCTGGCCTGGCAGCGCTACCTCGAGGCCCATGAGGGCAGCTACGCCGAAGTGCGGGAGGAGGTCCTCCCTGGAGTCTTCTGATCGGCCGTGAGTTGCACGACGTGGTTCGGGTGCCGTGAGGCCTCGGTCCGCTCGGCTTTCGGCCCTGGCGCACCTTCCCCGGCGCCAGGTTCGACGGGCGGGCGGGGACCTGACGACACCCGACCTCCACGTTGTGGCGGTCCTTCACGAAGCAAGGGAGGGGGCTTGAGATGGCGGAGCGACCACAGCACGTGCCGGTCCTGCTCGACCGCGTCCTCGAGCTGTTCGCCCCCGCTCTGGCCGACCGGCCCGCCGTGGTGGTCGACACGACCCTCGGGCTCGGCGGTCACGCCGAGGCCCTGCTCAAGGCACACCCGCAGCTGACGTTGGTGGGGCTCGACCGCGACCCGCAGGCCATCGAGCTGTCGAGCAAGCGGCTCGCGGACTTCGGCGACCGCGTCAAGTTCGTCAACGTCACCTACGACCTCATCGCCGACGCGCTGGACGACCTCGGGCTGTCCGCCGTGGACGGTGTCCTGATGGACCTCGGCGTGTCCTCGCTCCAGCTCGACGCGCAGGACCGCGGGTTCGCGTACTCCAGGGACTCACCGCTGGACATGCGGATGAGCGCGGGCACCGGCCAGACCGCGGCGGACGTGCTCAACACGTACCCGCCGGGCGACCTGGTGCGGATCCTGCGCGACTACGGCGAGGAGCGGTTCGCCAAGAAGATCGTCAGCGCGGTGGTGAAGGAGCGCGAGCGCGAGCCGTTCACGAACAGCGGGCGGCTCGTCGAGCTGCTCTACGCCGCCGTGCCCGCGGCGACCCGGCGCACCGGCGGCCACCCGGCCAAGCGGACCTTCCAGGCCCTGCGCATCGAGGTGAACGAGGAGCTGGAGTCGCTGCGGCTCGCGCTCCCCGCCGCGCTCTCGGTGCTGAAGGTGGGCGGACGGCTCGTCGTGGAGGCCTACCAGTCGCTGGAGGACCGGATGGTGAAGCGCGCGATCGCCGAGCTGTCCGTGTCGCGCAGCCCGCAGGGGCTGCCCGTGGAACTGCCGGGCTACGGGCCCGAGTTCAAGCTCGTCACCAAGGGCGCCGAGCTGGCGAACGAGCAGGAGATCGAGGAGAACCCGAGGGCGGCGCCGGTGCGCCTGCGGGCCGCAGAACGGATCAAGGAGGCGTCATGACCGCACCAGCTCGATCGGGCGGCACCTCCCCGTCCCCTCGTCCGCGCCCGGACAAGCCCCGCGAGCGGGCGCTCAAGGCCGTGCCCGCGACCGAGGGCGGCTCGCGCTCGCGGTCCGCCGCGACCGAGCGCGCCTACGCGCGGCGCGCGCAGCGCACCCAGAACCTCCGCGGGGGCGCCGCGACGCCGCAGCGCCAGCCCAGCCCGGTGTCGAAGGCCCCGTTCGTGGTGATGGTGATGGTCGTGCTGATCGTCGGCCTGGCCGCGATCATGTGGCTGTCGACGCAGGCCGCCGCGGACTCCTACAAGCTCCAGGAAGCGCACAACCAGGCCACGCAGCTCTCGCTGCGGGTCGAGCAGCTGCGCCAGGAGGTCGCGCTCGCGGAGTCGCCGACCAAGCTGGCCGAGGCCGCCGCTCGGCTCGGGCTCGTGCTCGCGGGCGACCCGGCGAAGCTCAAGCAGCTCCCGGACGGCTCGGTGCAGGTCTACGGCAAGCCGTCGGCGGTGGAGGCCCCCGCGCCCCCGCCGCCCGCCTCCACGGCCCCCAGCTCGCCGCCGCCGAGCGCGCCGCCCACCAGCCAGTCGGCCACGCCTCCCGCCGGTGAGCAGCAGCAACAACCCCCTGCCGATCCGCAGAACCAACAGCCGCCAGTGTCGCCAGGAGGTTAGTCATGCCGGGGCCCAGCAGCGGCAGGCAAGCCCGACGTCCGCTGTCGGTGCGGGCGACCCGCCCGGCCAAGCGGCGCGGGGCCAACGCCCGCGTCCGCCTGACCGTCGGTCGGCTGCTGCTCGTCAGCGCCCTCCTGCTGGCGGGGATCAAGCTCGTGCAGGTGCAGGGCTTCGAGGCCGAGGCGCTGTCGCTCAAGGCCGAGCAGCAGCGCGCCACGCCGATCAGGATCCCCGCCGAGCGCGGGGCGATCCTCGACCGCAACGGCAACCAGCTCGCGTTCAGCATCGCCGCGAAGCAGCTGTACGTGGTGCCGCAGCTGATGCGGAAGAACTGGGCGGAAGCGCTCGCGAAGGACCCGAAGATCGGCAGCTTCGAGGACCACGCCAAGGCCATCGGCAAGGCCGTCGAGCAGGTCCTGGGCAAAGAGGTCGACGGTCAGAAGACCGACGAGAAGACCATGACCGACAAGATCCTGACGGACACCACCTACATCGAGCTGGTGGACAACGTCGACCCGACGAAGGCCGCCGCGGTCCGCAAGCAGTTCAGCGAGATCGGCGCGGAGAACCGGGCCGTGCGGGTCTACCCGAACGGCAAGCTGGCGTCGAACATCGTGGGCGCGGCGAACTGGCGCAAGGACATGCAGCCCGCCGCGACGCACGGCCTGCTGGGGCTGGAGAGCTCGCAGGACAACCTGCTCGCGGGCAACGAGGGCCGCAGGGTCGTGGACACCATGCAGGGCAACGACGCCGTGGTGATCCCCGGTCCGGACCGCGACCGCGAGCTGGAGCCCGCGACGCCGGGCAAGAGCCTGGAGCTGACGCTCGACATCGACACCCAGTACGTGCTGCAGAACATGGTCACCGACTACACGGCCAAGAGCGGCGCGAAGAGCGGCTCGGCCGTGGTGCTGGACAGCAAGACCGGCGAGATCCTGGCGATGGCGAACGACAAGACGTTCGACCCGCGGGACTTCGGCAAGGCCACCGAGGACGAGAAGCGCAACAACGCGGTGTCGTCGCTGTTCGAGCCCGGCTCGGTGAACAAGATCATCACCGCCGCGGGCGCGATCGAGAACGGGCTGTTCCAGCCGGACGAGGTCATCACCGTCCCCGGCAGCATCCAGGTCGCCGACCGCAAGATCAACGATGCCTGGGTGCACGGCGACCTGGACATGACGTTCACCGGCATCTTCGCCAAGTCGTCCAACGTCGGCACGTTGATGGCCGCCCAGAAGCTCGGCGAGGACAAGTACGCCGAACTCCTGCGCAAGTTCGGCCTCGGCAAGCGCACGAACTCGGGTCTGACCGGCGAGGAGGCGGGTCTCGTCCCGCCGCGCAACCAGTGGTCCGGCTCGACGTTCGGCAACCTGCCGATCGGCCAGGGCCTGAGCATGACGCTGCTCCAGATGACCGGGATGTACCAGGCCATCGCGAACAACGGCCTGCGGATCCCGCCGCGGATCATCCGCGCCGAGGTGGACGACAACGGGGCCCGCAAGGAGACCGAGCGGCCCGAGGGCGTCCGGGTGGTCAGCCCGGAGACGGCGAAGACCGTGCGCGACATGTTCCGCGGCGTGGTCCAGGACGCGCCCGGCCAGACCGGCACCGGCAAGGCCGCCGCGCTGTCCGGCTACCAGATCGCGGGCAAGACGGGCACCGCCCAGCAGATCGACAAGGACTCCGGCCGGTACAGCAACTCGCTCTACTGGATCACCTTCGCGGGCATCCTGCCCGCGGACAACCCGCGCTACGTCGTCGGCATCATGCTCGACGGCCCCACCGGCACGCCGTTCAGCGGCTCGGCCGCGCCGCTGTTCCACGACATCGCCTCGTACCTCTCGCAGCGCTACCAGGTGCCGCTGTCGGCCGAGCAGGCGCCGGTGCTGACGCTGACGCCGTGAGCTGCGGCGGAACCGACCGGACGTGATCTGCGTCTACCCGACGACCGGTGGTCGCCGGACCCGGTGGCGGTGACCGGATACCACGGACGCGCACCGCGGCGCCCACCCGTGCCGGAGTGCCCGCCGGACGGGGCGAACACGTTGTCCCACCGGCACAAGCGGCCGTGACCGTCCGTGTCGGACTGATCGCGATCCCGTGGTGCCGACACCTCGTCGAGGTGACCGGATGAGATGTCCACCTTGGACAACCCACGAGGAGAGGAGGGCGATCTTGGCCGATCTTCCGCCGAACGCGCATGCGCCGGTCGGCCACGCTCCGTGCGCCGGTAGCCTTCCGCGCGTGCCTGCCAAGCTCCAGGGCAAGGTCGCGACCGCCCCGCCTCGCCCTTCCCGCATCCAGCCTGTCGCCGTGTCCGAGCTCGCCTCGGTCGTCGACGCGCACCTGACCACGCCCACCTACGCCCACGTGCGGGTGAGCGGCGCGACGCTGCGCGCCCAGCACGTGGTCCCCGGAGACCTGTTCGCCGCCCTGCCGGGCGCGCGGGCGCACGGCGCCGACTTCGTGGAGGGCGCGCTGGCCGCGGGGGCCGCCGCCGTCCTCACCGACCAGGCGGGCGCCGACCGGCCCGCGCTGCGCGACGCCCGCGTGCCGGTGCTGGTGCACCCGGACCCGCGCGGCGTGCTCGGCCTGCTGGCCGCCCGCATCTACGGCTACCCGTCCACGAAGCTCGCGGTCTGGGGCATCACCGGCACGTCCGGGAAGACGACGACCAGCTACCTGGTCGAGTCCGCGCTGCGCGCCGCGGGCCACCGCACCGGCCTCATCGGCACGGTCGAGACCCGCATCGCCGGTGAGCGCCTGGACAGCGCGTTCACCACCCCCGAGGCGCCCGACCTCCAGGCGCTGCTCGCCGTCATGGTCGAGCGCGAGGTGCTCGACGTCGTGATGGAGGTGTCCAGCCACGCCCTCGACCTCGGTCGGGTCGCGGGCACCGAGTTCGCGATCGGCGCGTTCACCAACCTGTCGCAGGACCACCTGGACTTCCACCCGGACATGGAGGACTACTTCCGGGCGAAGGCGCAGCTGTTCGACGGCCGCGCCCGCACCGAGGTCGTCTGCGTGGACGGCGAGTGGGGCCGCCGCCTCGTCACGCCGGACACGGTGACCGTGGCGACGACGACCGACGCCGCGTGGACCTCGGGCGAGGTGTCCGTGACGGCGACCGGCGAGCAGTCGTTCACCGCGCACGGCCCGGACGGGCTCGCGCTGCCGATCACCCTGCGGCTGCCGGGCTCGTTCAACGTCGCCAACGCCCTGCTGGCCATCGGCTGCCTGCACGCCGCGGGCGTGGCCCCGAAGGACATCCAGGCGGGCTTGGCGGCCGTCCAGGTGCCCGGCCGGATGCAGCGCGTCGACGAGGGCCAGGAGTTCACCGCCGTCGTCGACTACTCGCACAAGCCCGCCGCCGTGGCGCTGGCGCTGGACGCCGTCCGCAAGCAGGTCGAGGGCAAGGTCATCACCGTCCTCGGCTGCGGCGGCGACCGCGACACCGCCAAGCGCCCGCTGATGGGCGAGGAGGCCGCCCGCCGCAGCGACCTGCTGGTCGTGACCGACGACAACCCGCGCAGCGAGGACCCGGCCGCCATCCGGTCGGCCATGCTCGCGGGGGCGCTCGCGGTGCCCGAGGCCGAGCGTGGTGAGGTCGTGGAGATCGGCGACCGCGCCGCGGCCATCGAGCACGCCGTCGCCCACGCCCGTCCCGGCGACGTCGTCGTCGTCGCTGGCAAGGGCCACGAAACCGGCCAGGAGGTCGCGGGTGTGATCCAGCCGTTCTCGGACGTGGACGCGCTCGCCGCCGCGATCAGGGGAGCCCGCACGTGATCCAGCTCAGCCTCGCCGAGATCGCAGAGGTCGTCGGCGGGACCCTGCACGGGCCCGATGCCGTCGTCACCGGCTCCGTCGAGTTCGACACCCGCGAGATCGGGGCGGGCAGCCTGTTCGTGGCGCTGCCCGGCGTCCGGGTCGACGGCCACGACTTCGCCGCCGCCGCGATCGCCGCGGGGGCGGTGGGCGTGCTGGCCGCGCGCCCGGTCGACGGCCCCGTCGTGGTCGTGCCGCCGGTGGACGACGCGCACACCCGGTCGGTGGCGCTGACCGGCGACACCGACGGCTCGGGCGCCGCCGTGCTGGCCGCGCTGGCGAAGCTGGCCCGGCACGTGACGGACCGGCTGGTCGAGCAGGGCCTCGTCGTCGTGGGCGTCACGGGCTCGTCCGGCAAGACCTCGACCAAGGACCTCATCGCGCACCTGCTGGAGCAGATGGGCCCGACGGTCGCGCCGCCCGGCTCATTCAACAACGAGCTGGGCCACCCGTGGACGGCGCTGCGCGCCACCGCGGACACCCGCTACCTGGTGCTGGAGCTGTCGGCCCGCGGCCCCGGCCACATCGCCGCGCTCTGCCACACCGTGCCGCCGAGCATCGGCGTGGTGCTCAACGTCGGCACCGCGCACCTGAGCGAGTTCGGGTCGCAGGCCGCCGTGGCCCAGACCAAGGGGGAGCTGGTCGAGGAGCTGCCCGCCGAGAACGGCGTGGCGATCCTCAACCTGGACGACCCGCTGGTCGCCGCGATGGCCTCCCGCACCAAGGCGCGCGTCGAGTACTTCGGCACGCACTCCGAGGCGCAGGTCCGCGCCGACGACATCGTGCTGGACGACCAGGCGCGGCCGAGCTTCACGCTGGTGACGGCCGAGGGCCGCCACCCGGTGACGCTCGGGCTGCACGGCGCCCACCACGTGGGCAACGCGCTGGCCGCCGCCGCCGTCGCGCTGAACCTGGGCGCGTCGGCGGAGGAGGTCGCCGGGTGGCTGTCCACCGCGGGTCGGCGCTCCGCCCGCCGCATGGAGGTCACCACCCGCCCCGACGGCGTGACCGTGCTCAACGACTCCTTCAACGCCAACCCGGAGTCGATGAGCGCCGCACTGAAGACGCTCGCCACGATGGCGCGCGCGGGCAACCCCAGGCGACGCGCCTGGGCGGTGCTCGGCGTCATGGGCGAGCTGGGGGACAACACCGTGTCGGCGCACGACGAGATCGGGCGCTTGGCGGTCCGCTTGGACATCAGTCGTTTGGTTGTGGTCGGCGAGCAGGCGAGGCCGATGCACCAGGGCGCGAACCTCGAGGGTTCGTGGGGAGAGGAGTCGGTGCTGGTGCCGGACGTCGAGGCGGCGATCGCGCTACTGCGCGAGGAGCTGCGGGGAGATGACGTTGTGCTGGTGAAGGCATCGAAGGCCGCCGCGTTGTGGCGGGTCGCGGACGCGCTGCTGGAGGCGGGCACCAAGTGAAGAGCATCCTGATCGCAGCGGCCATCGCGCTGCTCGTCTCGATCATGCTGACGCCGTACCTGATCAAGGTCTTCTCCCGGCAGGGGTTCGGCCAGGAGATCAGGGAGGAGGGTCCGCAGAGCCACAAGACCAAACGCGGCACCCCCACCATGGGTGGTGTGGCGATCCTGATCGCGATGTGGGCCGGGTACCTCGGCGCGCACGCGGTCAACGCCATGTCGGACTCCGCGCAGGGCCAGACGCCCAGCGCGTCCGGCCTGCTGGTGCTGATGCTGACGTCCTCGCTCGGGCTCGTCGGCTTCCTGGACGACTTCATCAAGATCCGCAAGCAGCGCAACCTGGGCCTGAACAAGACCGCGAAGCTGGTCGGCCAGTTCGTCGCCACCATCGTCTTCGCGATCCTGGTCATGCAGTTCGCCAACCGCGAGGGCATCAAGCCCGCGTCGGTGAACCTCTCGTTCGTCCGCGACATCTCCGTGGTGTCGTTCGGCGTCGTCGGCTTCGTGGTGTTCTGCTACGCCGCGATCTCCGCGTGGTCCAACGCCGTGAACCTCACCGACGGCCTCGACGGCCTCGCGGGCGGCAGCTCGGCGATGGTGTTCGGCACCTACGTGGTGATCAGCTTCTGGCAGTTCCGCTACAACTGCTCCACCTCGCCGCTCGCGGGCTGCTACGACGTGCGCGACCCGCTGGACCTGGCGCTCGTGGCCGCCGCCGCGATGGCGGGCTGCATCGGCTTCCTGTGGTGGAACGCGGCCCCGGCCAAGATCTTCATGGGCGACACCGGCTCCCTCGCGCTCGGCGGTCTGGTGGCAGGCCTGTCCATCGCCACCCGCACCGAGCTGCTGATGGTCGTCATCGGCGGCCTGTTCGTCGTCGAGGCGCTGTCGGTGGTGCTCCAGGTCGCGGTCTTCCGCACGTCCCGACGGCGGCTCTTCCGCATGGCCCCGTTCCACCACCACTTCGAACTCGCCGGGTGGGCCGAGACCACGGTGATCATCCGGTTCTGGCTGCTGGGCGGGATCTGCTGCATGTTGGGGCTCGGCCTGTTCTACAGCGACTGGCTGACCGCGGTCGGGAGCTGACCCGGTGACGACCTTCCTCGACGGCAAGCACGTCCTGGTGGCGGGCGCGGGCGTGACCGGCCGCTCCGCCGCCGAAGCCCTGCTGGCCGCGGGCGCCCAGGTGACCGTGACGGACGGCTCGGCCGACCGCCTGCTCGCGCTGGAGACGCTGCTGTCCGGCGTCGCGCTGGTGCCCGGTCTGACCGAGCCGCCGCGGGGCACGGACCTCGTGGTCACCAGCCCCGGCTGGCGGCCGGAGAGCCCGCTGCTCGCCGCCGCCACCGCCGCGGGGATCGAGGTCGTCGGGGAGGTCGAGCTGGCGTGGCGGATGGCCGCCGAGCTGGCCGACCCGCCGGTGTGGCTGGCCGTCACCGGCACCAACGGCAAGACCACGACCGTCGGGATGCTGGAGTCGATCCTGCGGACCGCGGGCATCGACGCGGTCGCCTGCGGCAACGTCGGCCTGCCCGTCGTGGACGCGCTGCTGGCGGGCCACCGGGTACTGGCGGTCGAGCTGTCGAGCTTCCAGCTGTACTGGTCGCCGTCGGTCCGGCCGTTCGCGGGCGTGCTGCTCAACCTGGCCGAGGACCACCTCGACTGGCACGGCGGCATGACCGCCTACGCCGACGCGAAGGCGCGGGTGCTGACCGGCGAGATCGCCGTCGGCGGCGTCGACGACCCGCTGGTGGCCGCGCTGCTCAAGGCGTCCCCGGCGGGCAGGCACGTCGGCTTCACCCTGGACGAGCCCGCCACCGACCAGCTCGGCGTCGTGGACGGCGCGCTGGTCGACCGCGCGTTCGGCGGCGACGAGCGGCTGGTCGCCGTCGACGAGGTCCGCCCGGCCGGTCCGCCCGGACTGGCCGACGCCCTCGCCGCCTCCGCGCTGGCCCGTGCCTACGGCGTCCCGGCCGCCTCGGTCCGCCAGGGGCTGCTGAACTTCCGGCCCGGCGCGCACCGCGCGGTCGTCGTGGCCACGTCGGAGGACATCACCTACGTCAACGACTCCAAGGCCACGAACCCGCACGCGGCCGTCGCGTCGCTGCGGTCGCACGCCAGCGTCGTGTGGCTCGCGGGTGGCCTGCTCAAGGGCGCGTCGGTGGACGATCTGGTCGCGGCCGAGGCGCACCGGCTGCGCGCGGTGGTGCTGTTCGGCGAGGACCGCGACGAGATCGCGGCCGCGCTGGCCCGCCACGCCCCGCACGTCCCGTGCGCCGTGGTGGACGCGACCGACCGCGACGCCATGGCCACGGTCGTCCACGCCGCACGGGAGCTGGCGAAGCCCGGTGACGTGGTGCTCCTCGCCCCGGCCGCCGCGTCCATGGACATGTTCACCGACTACGCCCACCGCGGCCACGCCTTCACCGAGGCCGTGCTGGACCTCGTCGAGCACGAGAGGGCTCGCGCCTGACCCCGTGTGGGGATGGCGTGAGCTTTCGAACCCGGATCGGGCAGAAATCTGGTCACCCCTAGGATTTGGCGCATGATCGCCGTCGCCACCTCGCGACACGCGCCGAATGTTCGTTCGTCGATGCAATTCGCGGGAGACGATGAACTCATGACTGCGGTGGTGGGGGCATGACGGTGGTGGACCGGCCGAAAGCGGGGGCGAAGGCGGCCAAGCCTCGTCGTCGAGTCGTCGGGGTCAAGAGCTCGTTGACGGCGTGGTTGAGCCGTCCGCTCGCGGACTTCCACCTGTTGCTGGCGATCTTCGGCCTGCTGACCGCCATCGGGCTCGTGATGGTGCTGTCGGCGTCGGTGCCCGGCGAGGTCGCCGTGGGGCAGTCGGCGTACTCGGTCTTCCAGAAGCAGTTGACCTACGTGGCCGTCGGCTCGGTGCTGTTCTGGGTGGCGCTGCGGATCCCGCTGCGCCAGGTCCGGCACCTGAGCACGATGGCGATGCTCGGCTGCGTCCTGCTGCTGGTGCTGGTCCTCACGCCGCTGGGCACGGACATCAACGAGACCCGCTCCTGGTTCGTGATCGGGCCGGTGTCGTTCCAGCCGGTCGAGGCGGCGAAGCTCGCGCTCGCGCTGTGGGGCGCGCACGTGCTGGTGACCAAGCGGGCGCTGCTCAACCAGTACCGGCACCTGCTGGTCCCGGTGGTGCCGGTGGCGCTCGGCGTGTTCACGCTGGTGATGCTCCAGCCCGACCTCGGCGGCACGATCACGCTCGGCGTGGTGCTGCTCAGCCTGCTGTGGTTCGTCGGGGCCCCGATGCGGGTGTTCGGCGTGCTGCTGATCGGCGCGGTCGGCGGCGCGCTGGTGCTGGCGATCGGCGCGACCTACCGGCTCGCGCGCGTGCTGTCGTTCCTCGACCCGGAGGCCGACCCGCTGGGCGCGGGCCTCCAGGCGCAGCAGGCGGAGTACGCGCTCGCCGAGGGCGGGCTGTTCGGCAAGGGGCTCGGCCAGGCCAGCTCCAAGTGGGACTACCTGCCCAACGTGCACAGCGACTTCATCTTCGCGGTGATCGGCGAGGAGCTGGGGTTCC
Source organism: Umezawaea sp. NPDC059074 (assembly GCF_042738955.1). Classification (NCBI taxonomy): domain Bacteria; kingdom Bacillati; phylum Actinomycetota; class Actinomycetes; order Pseudonocardiales; family Pseudonocardiaceae; genus Umezawaea; species Umezawaea sp. NPDC059074. Next base: position 6,056 of record NZ_JBHYHC010000083.1, on the reverse strand, counting down.
TCGGCTGCGCCGTGGTGCTCGGGCTGTTCGCCATGCTCGCCGTGGTGGGCCTGCGGATCGCCGCGCGCAACACCGACCCGTGGATCCGGATGGTCGCGGCGACGCTGACGGTGTGGCTCGTCGCGCAGGCCGCGATCAACATCGGCTACGTCGTGCGGCTGCTGCCGGTCACCGGCATCACGCTCCCGATGATCTCCTCCGGCGGCACGTCCGTGGTGACCACCATGGTCGTGTTCGGGCTCCTCGCGAGCTGCGCGCGGCACGAGCCGGAAGCGGTGTCCGCGTTGCGGCACATCGGTCCCGGCCGCGTCGGCGGCGTGCTGCGGCTGCCCGCGCCGGAGGCCTACAAGCCGCCGCCCAAGCGCAAGCCGGTGCGTCCCTCGACGCCGCCGCGCGCGCCGGGCAGGCGGGCGGCCGCGCCCCAGCCGCCGGACGAACGCCGGATGGCGGGCCGGTCGGCCCCGCCCTCGGAGTACCGTCGCCGCGAATCCCGCAAGGGCACCCAGGGATCGGCCCGCAACCGGCGAACCGGTCGTGACGGGCGTTAGCAGCACTCGTGCAGTCGAACTAGGAGGAAACGCGTGACGGGGCAGGACCGGGTTCCCCAACGGGGCGGACCGTGCGTGGTGGTCGCCGGAGGCGGCACCGCGGGGCACATCGAGCCCGCACTGGCCCTGGCCGACGCGGTCATGCGGATGCGGCCGGACGCGCGGGTGATCGCGCTCGGCACCGAACGCGGCCTGGAGACGAAGCTGGTGCCCGCCCGCGGCTACCAGCTGGAGCTCATCCCGCCGGTGCCGATGCCGCGCAAGCCGACGCCGGACCTGTTGAAGCTGCCGCTGAAGGTCCGCGACTCGGTGCGCCAGACCAGGGAGATCCTGGAGCGCTACCACGCGGACGTCGTGGTCGGCTTCGGCGGTTACGTCGCGCTGCCCGCGTACCTCGCGGCGCGCGGCCGGGTGCCGATCGTGGTGCACGAGGCGAACGCGAAAGCGGGGCTGGCCAACAAGGTCGGCGCGAAGTTCGCCGAGCGCGTGGCGGCGGCGGTCCCGGACTCGGGGCTGTCGGAGGCCGAGATCATCGGCATCCCGCTGCGCCAGTCGATCACCAGGCTGAACCGGATGGCGCTGCGCGCGCAGGCCCGCCAGTTCTTCGGGCTGCACCCGCACGCCCCGACGCTGCTGGTGTTCGGCGGCTCGCAGGGCGCGCAGTCGCTCAACAAGGCCGTGTCCGGCGCGGCGTCGGCGTTCGCGTCGGCGGGCATCGGCGTGCTGCACGCGCACGGCCCCAAGAACACCCTCGCGGTGCAGTCGATGGCGGGCGGTCCCGCGTACGTCCCCGTGCCGTACCTGGAGCGGATGGACCTCGCCTACGCCGCCGCCGACGCGGTGCTGTGCCGCTCGGGCGCGATGACCGTGGCCGAGGTGTCCGCGGTCGGGCTGCCCGCGGTGTTCGTGCCGCTGCCGATCGGCAACGGCGAGCAGGCGCTCAACGCCGGGCCCGTGGTGGCGGCGGGCGGCGGCCTGATGATCATGGACGCCGACCTGACGCCCGAGCGGGTCGCCCGCGAGATCGTGCCGCTGATGGCCGACCGCGCGCGGCTGGCCGCGATGAGCGCCGCGACGCTGGGCACCGGACGACGGGAAGCCGACGAAGTGCTGGCCAGGATGGTCCTCGAGGTGATCAAGAAGTGAACACGCTGGAGCGGGTCCACCTGGTCGGCATCGGCGGGGCGGGGATGAGCGGCATCGCCCGCATCCTGCTCGCCCGCGGCCTCCGGGTGTCCGGTACCGACGCCAAGGACTCGCGCACGGTCCTCGCCCTGAGGGCGCAGGGCGCGCTGGTCGCGGTCGGCCACGACGCGAAGAACCTGGACCAGCTCGACGGCGGTCCGACGGCGGTCGTGGTGTCCACCGCGATCCGCGAGGACAACCCGGAGCTGGTCGAGGCCCGCGAGCGCGGCATCACCGTGCTGCGCCGGGCCGAGGCGCTGGCCGCGCTGATGCTCGACCACCGGGTGGCCTGCGTCGCGGGCACGCACGGCAAGACGTCGACCACGTCGATGCTCACCGTGGCGTTGCAGCACTGCCGGGTCGACCCGTCGTTCGCCATCGGCGGCGACCTGAACGAGTCCGGCGCGAACGCCCACCAGGGCACCGGCGGCGTGTTCGTGGCCGAGGCCGACGAGAGCGACGGCTCGTTCCTGTACTTCGCGCCGTCGGTCGCGGTCGTGACGAACGTCGAGGCCGACCACCTGGACCACCACGGCACGGTCGAGGCGTACGTGGCCGTGTTCGACTCGTTCCTGGAGCGCATCGAGCCCGACGGCGTCCTCATCGCCTGCGTCGACGACCCCGGCGCGGCGGCGCTGGCCGAACGCGCGGGCAAGCTCGGCATCCGGGTCCGCCCGTACGGCCGGACCGCGTCCGGCAAGGGCTCCGCGACGCTGACCGGCTTCCGCCCGCACGGCGGCGGCGGGCTGGCGACCGTGGAGCTGGACGGCGAGGTCGTCGAGGTGGAGGTCGCCGTTCCGGGCGAGCACATGGCCGCCAACGCCCTCGCGGCGCTGCTGGCGGGTCTGGAGCTGGGCGCGGAGCGGGACGGCCTCCTGGAGGGGCTGGCGGCGTTCGGCGGCGTCCGGCGGCGGTTCGAGTTCAAGGGCCGCGAGGCGGGCGTCCGCGTGTACGACGACTACGCCCACCACCCGACCGAGGTGGCCGCGCAGCTCACGGCGGCCCGGCCGATCGCGGGCGAGGGCAAGCTCGTCGTCGTGTTCCAGCCGCACCTCTACTCGCGCACCCGCACGTTCGCGACCGAGTTCGGCGCGGCCCTGGGCCTGGCGGACGAGGTCGTGGTGCTGGACGTCTACGGCGCCCGCGAGGACCCGGAGCCCGGCGTGACGGGTGGGCTGGTGGCCGAGGCCGTGCCGCTGCCCGCCGGGCAGGTCCACTACGAGCCGTCGTTCGACCGCGTGCCCGCGCTGGTGGCCGGACTGGTCACCGAAGGCGACCTCGTGGTCACCATGGGTGCGGGCGACGTCACGATGCTCGGCCCGGAGATCGTCAGCGAGTTGGGGCAGAAGGCATGAGCACGCCGGTTCGCGGTCGGCCACCCCGCACCGCCGGGAAGTCGTCGGCCGCGGACCGGGCCCGCGCTCGTCGAGCCCGGCGGGTGCCGGGCCGGGTGAGCCGCCGGACCGTGGTGCGGCGGCGGGTCGTCGCACTCCTGGTCCTGGTGTCCGTCGTCGGCCTGGTCGTCGGGGTGTTCTTCACCCCGCTGCTCGGCGTGGACGACGTCGACGTCCGGGGTGCGAAGGAGCTGACGGTCGACCAGGTCAGGGCCAAGGCGGCGATCAAGCCGGGGTCGCCGATCGTCCGGGTCGACGTCCACGGCATCGCCGACCGGGTGCGCGAACTGCCGCGCGTCGAATCGGTCGAGGTCGCCCGCAGCCTGCCCGGCACGGTCCGGCTGACCATCGTGGAGCGCTCGCCGGTCGCGTTCGTGAAGTCGACCGACGGCGTGCACCTCGTGGACGGCTCGGCGAAGGACTACGCCACCATCGCGATGCCGCCGATCGGCCTGCCGGAGCTGCAACTGGCCGTGGACGCCCAGCCGGCGCTGAAAGCGGCCGTCGGCGTCCTGACGCAATTGCCGGAGAAACTGCGGGCCGAGGTGCTGTCGATGTCGGCGCAAACCGGCGCGGACGTGAAGCTGGCGCTGTCCGGCGGCCGGGAGGTGCGGTGGGGGAGCCTCACCGACACCCAGCGCAAGGCCGCCGTGCTGGAAGTGCTGCTGACCAGGGACGGGACCGTCTTCGACGTGTCCAGCCCCGAGCTGCCCACGGTGTCCTGACCGATTTCCGAAAACCCGTCGTGCTCCCGTGGCGAAGGCATTGATACTCACCGCATGGAATTGACGAACGACCGAGTGGACCCGCCCTTCTCCGGATCCGAGCGCGTGCAGCTCGGCGGATTTCTCGACTACCTGCGTGACACGATCGTGTACAAGTGCAAGGGTCTTTCGGACGAGCAGGCGTCGCGCTCGACGCTGCCCTCACCGCTGATGACGGCGGCCGGAATCGTGAAGCACCTGAGGTGGGTAGAGGCGTACTGGTTCCAAACGGTGCTCCTCGGCAAGCAGGACATGGCGCCTTACACGGCGGAGGATCCGGACGCGGACTGGCGCGTGGAGACGGGCGAGACGATCTCCGGATTGCTGAACGACTACGCTGCGCAGTGCGAAGTGAGTCGCGAGATCGTCACGGGCCTGGAGTTCGACCACGAGGTCCCGTTCCGTGGCGAAGGCACTGTTTCCGTGCGCTGGGTGTTGATCCACATGGTCGAGGAGACCGGTCGGCACGCGGGGCACCTCGACGTCGTGCGCGAGCTCCTCGACGGTCTGACCGGCGAGTAGTGGTAGCGCACAGTGCCGATCGGTATCGCGACCTACGGCGTGGCCGCTGGACTGAGGCACCACTGGTGCATACCGTCCAGCAACAACATACGGGGTTGACATAACTCTGGACCTCTGGTTGAGGTCGAGGGTTTCAATCCGGGTGGAGGTCCTTCCGGGCTGACCCGGCGACCACCATCCAGCGCATGGGCACGAACACGATCAGGAAGGCGGATCCGATGACGCCCCCGCACAACTACCTCGCGGTGATAAAGGTCGTCGGTATCGGTGGAGGCGGCGTGAACGCCGTCAACCGCATGATCGAGGTCGGGCTCAAGGGCGTCGAGTTCATCGCGGTCAACACCGATGCACAGGCACTGCTGATGTCCGACGCCGACGTCAAACTGGACATCGGCCGCGAGTTGACCCGCGGACTCGGCGCCGGGGCGAACCCCGACGTCGGCCACAAGGCCGCCGAAGACCACCGCGAAGAGATCGAAGAAGTCCTCAAGGGCGCCGACATGGTGTTCGTGACCGCCGGTGAAGGCGGCGGCACGGGCACCGGTGGCGCGCCCGTCATCGCGGCCATGGCGCGCAAGCAGGGCGCCCTGACGATCGGTGTCGTCACCCGGCCGTTCTCCTTCGAGGGGAAGCGGCGCGCGAAGCAGGCTGAAGAAGGAATCCAGCAGCTCCGCAACGAGTGCGACACGCTCATCGTCATCCCGAACGACCGGCTGCTCCAGCTCGGCGACATCGGTGTCAGCCTCATGGACGCCTTCCGCTCCGCGGACGAGGTCCTGCTGTCCGGTGTCCAGGGCATCACCGACCTGATCACGACCCCCGGTCTGATCAACCTCGACTTCGCCGACGTGAAGAGCGTCATGTCCGGGGCCGGATCGGCCCTGATGGGCATCGGCTCGGCGCGCGGGGAAGGACGAGCTGTCACAGCGGCGCAGAAGGCGATCAACTCGCCGCTGCTGGAAGCGTCGATGGAAGGCGCGCACGGCGTGCTGCTGTCGATCGCGGGCGGATCCGATCTTGGATTGTTCGAGATCAACGAGTCCGCGTCGCTGGTGCAGGAAGCCGCGCACCCGGACGCGAACATCATCTTCGGAACGGTCATCGACGACTCGCTCGGCGATGAAGTGCGGGTGACCGTTATCGCGGCGGGTTTTGACAGTGGCGGGCCTACGCACAAGAAGCTGGAACCGCAGGTGTTGAGTTCTCCGCAGCGGGGGACTGTGGTGTCGGGGGCTTCCGGGCAGTTGAGCCAGCCGGCTCCGGTGGCGCCTCAGCCGCCGGTGGAGGCGGCTCCGCCGCCTATCCCGCCTCGGCCTACTACGGTGCCGCAGCAGGCTCAGCCTGTGCAGAACACCGGGGCGTTCCAGACGCCTCAGCCGACGATGCCTCGGACGTTCTCGCAGAGCAACCTGCCGAACCAGCACGGGTCGGGGAGTTCGTTGCCCAGTCGGCCGTTGCCGGTGACGGATGATCCGGATGACGAGGTTGATGTGCCGCCGTTCATGCGGCGCTGATCTTTGACGGTGAAGGCCCCTCTGCCTGATGGCAGGGGGGCCTTTCGTTTGGGGTGGTCCGGTGCTGTGGGGGCTAACCCCCGGTTGCGCCAATTATCCCACCCTCTTTCGTCTTGTCAAGGCTGGAAA
>NZ_JBHYHC010000082.1:0-41470 GCF_042738955.1 Umezawaea sp. NPDC059074 | reverse complement strand
CCTCCTGGCCGTGCGTGCTCTACCTGGGCGGTCGGGCGCTGCTGCGGCCTCCACCGCCGCCGGACCGGACGAGCAGTCTCGGCTGTCCGCCCGAGCGGGTGCGGACGCTGGGGGCCTGCGTGCGGCGGGGCAGGAACGCCTCGGCCATCGCGGCCTCCAACTCGCGTTCCTGCTCCTGGTCCTCCAGCTCCGGCTGGTACTCCGCCACCGGGTCCGCGTACTGCGGGTACTGCTGCGTCTCCGGGGCGGGCTCGTAGCGGGGCTGTTCGTAGCGCGGGGGCGCCGAGCGCATCGGCTGCATCACCGGGTGGGCCCTCGGAGCGGGCGGCGGGGGTGCCACCGGCTGCTCCGCCACGGGCTGGGCCGCCTGGTCGCGGCGCTGGATGTGCTGCGTGAGCGTGTCCTCGCGGTTCGGTCGGGTGACCGTGTTCTGCTGGAACAGCTGCGGCGACAGGCGGATCAGGGCGCCGGGGGAGTCGAGGGCGACCATGGCGACGAGCTTGCCGTCCTTGACGAAACCGGTGATCGTGCGGTGGTCGCCGGTCGGCTGGGACAGGGTCGTCGTGTCCGTCGCCAGCGACGCCAGGCCCGCGCCCTGGATGCGCATCCCGTACTGCTCGGTCCAGAAGCGCGGGACCGGCGTGTACGGGCGGGACGACTCCCGGCCCACGAGGAGGTTCTCCGCGGCCGCGCGGCCCATCTCCACGGCGTTCAGCCAGTGCTCGACCCGGCGCTGCACGCCGCCGAACCGCAGGTTCGGCCAGCGGGCGACGTCACCGCAGGCGACGACGTCCGAACCGCCCACCACGTGGCAGCTGGTCTCGCACATGAGACCGTCCTCCAGCACCAGGCCGGAGCCGCGCAGCCACGACACCGACGGCACCGAGCCGACCGCGAGGATGACGACGGCGGCGAAGAGGACCTGGCCGTCGGACAGGTGGATCGCGATGCCGTTGGCCTGGCGCATCCAGTGCAGGATCTTCACGCCGAGCGCCAGCCGCGTGCCCTTGGCGCGGTGGGTGTCGGTGACGAAGTCGCCGATCTCCTTGCCGGTCGCGCCGCCGAGCAGCGTGTCGCTGCGGTTGATGATCGCCACGTCGCGGCCCATGCCGCGCACCGAGGCCGCGATCTCGCAGCCGATCAGGCCACCGCCGATGACGACGACGAGACCCTGCGTGGAGGCGATCGAGTTGCGGATCGCGACGGCGTCGTCGACGGTCCGGAGCACGTGGACGCGCTCGTCCTGGCGCGGAGCGCCGGGCATGTGCCGCGACTCCACGCCGGTCGCGATGATCAGGCCGTCGTAGCGGACCTCTTCCCCGCCAGGGAGTCCCACCACCCGGCGGCCGGTGTCCAGCGACTCGGCGGGCACTCCCAGCCGCCAGGTCGCCTCCATCTCGTCGCTGATCTTGAACCCCAGCTCGCGGGGGTTCAGCTCGCCGGTGATGACTTCCTTCGACAACGCCGGTCTGTGGTACGGCTTGTGCTTCTCCGCCGAGAGGATCATGAGCTCGCCGCCGAAACCGAGCTCCCGCAAGCGTTCTCCGGCACGCAGCCCCGCCAGGCCGCCGCCGACGATGACCACTCGTTCTTCCGCCTTCACCGCACACGCTCCCGCAGTTCGATCGCCCGCATGGGGCAGGACCTGGCCGCCGTGCGGGTCTTCGCGTACAGCTCGGGCGAAGGCCTGCGCTCGTAGGTCAGCCTGTTGTCGTCGATGAGTTGGAACACTTCCGGCGCCTCGGCCTGGCACACGCCGTACCGGTGGCACCGGTGGTTGTCGACGCTGACATCCATGGCGTTCCCGCCGCCCGTCGGCTCGGGTTCGAAGCCGGGTTCGGGCTCCATCATCCCCAGTCGCATCAGGATCTCCGGCGGCAGGAAGCGCGCGATGGTGATCGTAGCGGTCGGGATCAAGATCGTCAGGCCCGCGAGCCACAGGATCGCGAGGTTCCCGTTGGCGATGGCGCCGAACCAGGAGTGGATGATCGTGATGGTGACCGCCACGTAGGCCATCTGGTGGAACCGCAACCACTTGCGGTACAAGGCCTTCTTGCGCAGGCCGACGGTGAACGCGATCGCGATCATCAGCTCGAGGCCGACGATGCCGAGCGCGTGCCGCAGCTGGCCGCCTTCCACGAAGGGCACCAGGACCTTGAGCAGTCCGAAGTCGATGGTCTTCAACATCGTGAAGCAGAAGGCGTGGAGGCTGCCGAACGCGATCGCCAGGGTCGCCAACACCATGTGGGTGTTGCGAAGGCCCTGGGTGCCGGTGATCTTGTGGGCCCAGCCGGTGGCGATGAGGACGCCCCAGGCCAGTGTCGCGCACATGGTCGCGTAGGCAAGACGTGCCGAGAGCTGAGCGACGCTCTTCACTCCGGCGTCTTGGTCGGCGCTTGCCTGAGCGAGCAGGAGCGGGACCTGATGGAACACGTGGAACCTCCGAGAACGGCGGGGGAGGACGAGGGGGTCCTCGGGTGGTGCGGTGGATCGTGGTGGGAGCGGTACCCGCCCGGCCTGGCGTGCAGGAGTGTTCACGCCAGGACGGACGGGCGGTGGAAACAGTTCCGCGATGGAAGTCGTTGGGGCTTCTAGTACCACCTCCTCCTCGGTAGCGGGAGAACCGGGGTCCTGGAACCCCGGCGACGCAGACCGGTCAGTCCACCGGGTACTTCGGTTTCATCAGCCGCAGCAGCGTTGCCGTGACGATCGCTCCCACCAGGACGATGAGGCCGATCATCAGCGGGTTCGGGCCGCTGCCGGGGGTCAGGGAGCCGAGCAGCCCCGACTTCGCCACGGCCGCGTGCGCGCCCGCGGGCACCGGGTCGGACATGCCCTCCTGGGTCACCAGGCCGGTGCTCTCCAGCATGGTCATGTGCTTGGCGATGATGTTGCCCGTCTCCTGGGCGAAGTCGCGGACGGCCTGGTTCCGCGTGCCCAAGCGGACGTTGCTGACCTCGGTGAAGCCCTGGCCGTGCGCCGACCGCAGCCGGTTCGCGAAGGCCCGGTCGAAGGCGTCGCCGTTCAGACCGCGCAGTTCGTCGATCCACGTCTGCTGCGTCGGGTTCACCGTGGCGGGCAACGGGATCTTCATCTTCCCCGCCAGGGTGAACAGCTTCTCGTCGAGCGTGCGGTGGTCGGCCGCGATCTGCAGGCCCACCTGCCGGACGCGCTCGTTCTGGGACCGGGTCTGGGCTTCCTCGCCCACCGGGCCCTCCCACAGACTGGCCTGCCTCACCTTGATGAGCAAGTCCTTGTCCGCGGCGGAGATCGTCCCGAGTGGAGTCTGCTGGTCGGGACCGTCCTGCGCGGCGGCGACGCCGGGCGCGCCGATCGCGAACGCGACCAGCAGCGCGCCGAGCGCGGCCAGGAACCGGGTGGTCGTCACGGGGGCGCCCACCTCAGTAGCCGTTGCCCGTGGCGCCGGACGCCGGGGCCTCGGAGGTCGGCTGGCCATCCGCGGCGGGGGTCTCCGCGGGCTGGTTGCCGGGGGTGCCGACGCCCGCGTTGTTCGTCGCGGTGCCCGCGACCTTCCCGCCGGTCGGCGTGATCGCCCACCAGGTGCCGCCCTTGCCCTGCCCGTTGGCGCGCGTGGGGGCCTTGTCGCCGGTGAACGTGTAGAGGGGCCAGCCCGCGTACGTGACCTGCTTCGAGCCGTCGGTCCGGGTGACCGTGCCGACGAGCTTCGCGTCCAGGTCCGCCACCATCGTGCGCTCGGTCGCGAGCACCGGGGGCCACGTCTTCGCGCAGTCGCCCTCGCAGTTGGACTTCGGCGGCTTCGCGGTGTCCTTGTCGAACCGGTAGACCGTGAAGCTCTTGCCGTTGACGATGTACGGCCCGTTCACGTGGACGGACTGGAACGCCGCGAGCACCCGGTTGGCCGCGCCGCTGGCCGCGGCGGGCTCCTCGAGGCCCGGAGCCGCGGGCAGGCCGTTGCCCGCGTTCGAGTAGGCCGGGTTGTTGTCCACCGACGCCGGGGAGAGCGGTGTCACCGCGATGGAGCCGCAGGCGGTTGTCGCTGCGAGAGCGGCGGCGGCGGGAACCAGGGACAGCACCCGCCGGGGTCGTCTGCTGAGCATCACGGAAACCTTTCTCTCCTGTCCGGATCCGCCGTTCGGAGCAGTGGCGACATGTGTCACCCCGACCCAAAGGAGCGGATACAGAGGAGTACGGTCCGCCCTGGATGAAGGTTCACAAACGATTCGAAAACTTTTCTTCCGTCAAAACTCTCGACTAGAAGGCGAACTCAAGCCAAGATGCGTGACGTGGCGCGGCACAGACGTACGCAAACCGAGCGCGATCAGATGTGGCAACCGGACGGAAGTCTGGAAGACGAACTGATCCGGCGGCTCTACCAAGAATTCGGCAGTCCCCTGCTGGGACACGCCATGCGCTTGACCGGTCACGACCGGCAATGGGCAGAGGACATCGTTCAGGAAACCCTCGTGCGGGCCTGGCGCAACGCGGAGAAGCTCGAGCGAGACCCCGTGTTGCTCCGATCGTGGCTGTTCACGGTGGCGCGACGCCTGGTCATCGACGACCGGCGCAAGCGCAGCGTGCGACCCCAGGAGTCCCAGTTGACGCCTTCGGACGAGGCACCGGTGCGCGACGAGGCGGACCGCACGCTGTCCGCGATCGTCGTCGCGGAAGCGATGAGCGGCCTGACCGAGGAGCACCGGGAGGCTATCCTCGAGACGTACCTGCGCGACCGGACCGTCGGCGAGGCCGCAGAGGTGCTCGGCGTGCCCGCGGGTACGGTGAAGTCCAGGGTTTACTACGCACTTCGCGCCCTTCGGCGGGCACTGCAGGATCGGGGCTGACCAGGTGACAGCGCTGCCGGACCACATCGACGTGGCGGCGTATGTCCTCGGTGTCCTCGACGAGGACGAGGTGGACGCCTTCGAGAACCACCTCGCCCAGTGCCGCAAGTGCGCTCTGGACCTGAAGGACTTCGCCGTCCTTCCCGACCTGCTGGACGAGGCTGACCAGGCAGGACTCCTCCGGGGGACCGCCGGTGAGCGTCCGGACGGCCGTTCGGTGCGCGCGATGTTGGACTCGGTGTCGATCGACCGCGGCCGCAAGAGGCGCAACTACGCGCTCGCCGCCGCCGCGGTGGCCGTACTGCTGGTGGGTGGCACCGCCGCCGCCACCGTCAAGCTCACCTCGGGGACCACCTCCACGGTGGCCCAGAACCCGCAGAACGCCGCCACGCCCCCGAAGCAGTCGAACGTGGCGAACAACGAGACGGACGTGTTCCAGGAGCTCAGCCGCTCGGACCCGAAGACCGGGCTGAGCGCGAAGATCCACGCCCGGCCCGAGGCGTGGGGCACGTCCATCGAGTTCGAGGTGGAGGGCGCCAAGGGCCCCGGTCGTTGCGACCTGGTGGCCCTCACCCGCGACGGCGGCATCATGCCCGTCACGTCGTGGCTGGTAGCGGCCCCGGCCCTGAACGGCGACAAGCCCGCCGTCGAGCTCAACGGCGGGCTGGGGATGCGGTGGAACGAGATCGCCGCGTTCGTCGTGCGGGACGCCAGTGGAGCCACGCTGCTCCACATGCCCACTTAAGCTTGAATCTTCGGGTCTCCGCAGGTCACAGGTTGCGGAGCCCGGTAAGCACCCGCTCCAGCAGCGCGACCGTCGGACGGTTGTCCAGCACCTGGTCGTTGTGGTGCACGGTGATCAGGCTCAGGTCGGACATGTCCGCCAGCAGCACCCGCACCACCCCCAGCGGCAGCCTCAGGCGGGCGGAGACCTCGGCCACGGAGTGGGGGTCCCGGCAGAGGGAGCTGATCGTGCGGTGCTCCGCGGTGTCGGTCAGGGGATTGGGTGTGACCTGCTCGTTCGTGGTCACGATGGTCTCGATGTCCAGCGTGATCGCCGAACGGGTCCGGCCGCCGGTGAGGGCGTAGGGACGGACCCTGAAGTCGTCGGTCATCGAATAGCTCCGCAGCGGTCGACGGGTGTCGGCAGCCCCCAGTATCGCTGAGGCCAGGACACAGTACGACCCCCGGTTGGCGGGAGTCCCGAAGTTCCCATTCCTTGGCATCCATCAGCCAAGAGGCACTACGGATCGTGATCGACCGCGGCGGGCCTGATTTGGGCATTTAAAGTCTATTTAAGGATGAAGTAAGTTCTATTTATTGCTACTTCGGCGTTCAATTCACGGATCGTGGCCGCCGTTCCGGGTGGAATTGTCGTCCCGTAGTGATGTCATACCACTTCCATTCCTGCCGCCGCACTCGGTCGGCCTTTTACGATGCAGACCCGTGTCCTCGTGCTTAGACCACTGTGGATCTTGGGTGACGGGCCGGTTGACATTTGTCATCGCAGGTCGGTGACACCGCCCCACTACTGGCCCGGACCGCCTCCGACCAGGCTTGGGGCCATGACGACGGTGCTGGACGTGCGAGGGGTGCGACACCGCTACGGCGGGACGGTCGCGGTGGACGGGGTGGACCTGCGGGTCGACGCGGGGGAGTGCGTCGCGCTGCTGGGGCCCAACGGGGCGGGGAAGACCACGCTGGTCAACCTGGTGATCGGCCTGCTGGCCCGGCAGGAGGGGACCGTCTCGATCGCGGGCGGCGACCCGAGGTTCGCCGCGACCCGGCGGCACCTGGGGGTCGTGCAGCAGACGCTGGGGTTCCCGACGACGCTGAAGGTGCGCGAGCTGGTGGTCGGCTGCGCCGTGCGGGCCGGTCTGCCGCGCTCCGCCGCCGGGCCGGTGCTGGCCGAGCTGGGCCTGACCGAGCTGGCGGGCCGCCGGGCGGTGAAGCTGTCCGGCGGGCAGCGGCAGCGGTTGCAGCTCGCGATGGCGTTGGTGGGGGACCCGGCGCTGCTGGTGCTCGACGAGCCGACGGTGGGGCTGGACGTCGCCGCGCGCCGCGCGTTCTGGGCGACGGTGGCCTCCCGGCGGGAACGCGGGGTCGGCGTGCTGGTGACCACCCACCTGATCGACGAGTCCGCGGCGGTGGCCGACCGGGTCGTCGTGGTGGACAAGGGCCGCGTGGTGGCCTCGGGCACCCCGGACGAGCTGATCGCCGTCCTCCCGGACCGGACGGTCGTCGCGACGACGGCGTGGGACGACGCGCGGCTGCTGGCGCTGCCGGGCGTGCTGTCGATGAGCCGGGAGGGCGCGCGGGTCCGGCTGCGCACCCGGTCGCCCGAGGCGGCGCTGCGGGTGCTGCTCGTGGAGGACCCGACCGTGGCCGACCTGCGGGTCGAGCACGCCGGGCTGGAAGAGGCCGTCGTCAGCATCGGAGCGGCGGCGTGATCACCGACGACCACAACACCAGGAGCCTGACCGTGAGCACCGCCGCCGCCGCCGCACCGACCGCCACGCTCGCCGACCGCCCCCGCACGTCCCTGGCCAGGGTCTTCGCCGTGGAGCTCGTGGACGATCTGAGGGGTGTCGTCCGCGAGCCCACGGCGTTGTTCTTCTCGATCGTCATGCCGGTCGGCTTCTTCGTCCTCTTCGTCTCCATGTTCGGCAGGCAGAACAGCGGGATGCTGGCCACGTTCGGCACCTTCGGCGTGCTGGCCGTGACGCTGATGAACCCCGGCATGGGCGTGGCGAAGGACCGGGAGCGCGGGTGGCTGCGCGCCAAGCAGGTGTCGGCCGTGCCGCTGTGGGTGACGCTGGCGGCGAAGGTCGTGGCGTCCTTCCCCTACGCGGTGGGGGTTCTCGTCGCGATGGCCGGGGCCGCGGCGGCGACCGGGTCGTTGACCGTGACGCCGTGGCAGCTCGTCCGGCTGGCCGCGGTGCTGGTCCTCGGGTCGTTCCCGTTCGCGCTGCTGGGACTGGCGATCGGCTTCCAGGCGAGCACCAACGCCGCCGCGGCGATCCTCAACGCGATCCTGATGCCGTCGGCGATCTTCTCAGGGCTGTGGATGCCGCTGGAGTTCCTGCCCTCGTTCTTCGGCCACGTGGCCCCGTTCCTGCCGCCATACCACCTCGCGCAGCTCGCGCTGGCGCAGATCGGGCCCGGCGCTGTCCTGTCCCACGCCCTCGTGCTGCTCGGGATGACCGCGGTGACGGGCGGACTGGCCGGTCTGTCCTATCGTTTCGCTCGACCATGATGAGACGACTGCGCGTGTGGACCTGGGTGCACCTGGTCTACCTCGTGCTGCCCGCGTTCCAGCCGATGTTCGACCCGGCGGCCGACTGGCGGGACTGGGCGCTGGTCGGCGTCATCATCGGGGGCTTCCTGCCGATGTACGCCATGTCGCTGCTGCGGCCGTGGCAGGCGCGGTGGTGGCTGACGGTCCCCGCGACGGTCCTCGCGGTCGCGACGATCACCTTCAACGCCGGGGCCGCGGTCCTCTTCGTCTACGCGGCGGCGGGGTGCCGGGGGGCGGGCGCGTGTAGTACCCGCGCCGCGGGGGGGCCCGGGTTGTTTGGGTGCCCGGGGGGCGGGTGGGGGGGCCCCCCCAACCCCCGCCCCACGGCGCTGCGGTGGATGGGCTTCCTGACCGCGCTGACGCTGCTCTTCGCCGTGTTCTCCCCCGTCCCGATGCCGTACCTGCTGTGGAACGTCGTCCCGCCGGTCGTCTTCATCTGGGTCATCGGGCTGGTGCAGATCGCCGAGGCGGCCCGCCAGCGCGACCACACCGAGCTGCGGATGGCCAACGCCCGGATCGAGCACCTGGCCACGGTGTCCGAGCGCGAGCGGATCGCGCGGGACCTGCACGACCTGCTGGGGCACTCGCTCACCGCCGTGGTGATGCGCGCCCAGCTGGTGAAGGAACTGGTGGACCTGGACCCGGCGCGGGCGCGCGCGGAGGTGCTCGAGATCGAGCGCACCGCCCGCGACGCCCTCGCCGAGGTGCGGGCCACCGTGAGCGGCTGGCGGCAGGCCAGCCTGGAGGCCGAGTTGGACGCCGCCCGAGGCGCGCTGGCGAGCGCGGGGGTCGAGCTGCGCGTCGACCGCGACCCCGACCTGACCCTCGTGGGGTCGACCGAGCACGCGCTGGCGCTCGCCGTGCGGGAGGCGATCACGAACGTCGCCCGGCACGCCGGGGCGCGGACGTGCCACGTCGGCGTCCACGCCGTGGACGGGGAGCTGCGGGTCGTGGTCGCCGACGACGGCGTGGGCGGGCAGGGCGTCGACGGCAACGGGCTGTCCGGGATGCGCGAGCGGATCGCCGCGCTCGGCGGGCGGGTCAACCGGACCGGGCTGGCGGGCACGACGCTGACGATCGCCGTCCCGCTCCGGGTGGCCACGTGATCCGGGTCGTGCTGGCCGAGGACCAGGGCATGGTGCTGGGCGCGTTCGCGTCGCTGCTCGACCTCCAGCCGGACATCGAGGTCGTCGCGGGCGTCTCCGACGGCGACGCCGCGCTGGTCGCGGTCGCCGAGCACCGGCCGGACGTGCTGCTGACCGACATCGAGATGCCGGGGCGGTCCGGGCTGGACGTGGCGGCCGAGCTGCGGCGGCGCGACGACCCGACGCGCGTGCTGATCGTGACGACGTTCGCGCGCGGCGGGTACCTGCGCCGCGCGATGGACGCCGGGGTCCTCGGGTACGTGCTGAAGGACGCGCCGATCGCCGAACTGGTCGACGCGCTGCGCAAGGTGCACGCGGGGGAGCGGGTCGTGTCGCCGGAGCTCGCCGTGGCGGCGTGGGACTCGGCCGACCCGCTGACCGACCGCGAGCGCGAGCTGCTGCGCGAGGTCGTCGACGGCGCGTCGAACGTGGAGATCGCCCGGCGGCTGCACCTCGCCGAGGGGACCGTGCGCAACTACCTGTCCACGGCGATGGCGAAGCTCAACGCCCGCAACAGGTCCGAGGCCGCGTCCATCGCCCGCGAGCGGGGCTGGCTCTAGCGTGCCGGTCCTCGTCCACCTCAACGGCCCGCCCGGCGTCGGCAAGTCGACCCTGTCCGCCCTGCACGCCGACCGGAATCCCGGCACGCTGAACCTGGACGTCGATGCCCTGCACCTGCTGATCGGCGGCTGGCGGGACCCGCGGACCGACACGTGGCAGGCCGTGTGGCCGCTCGTGCACGCGATGGCGGCGACCCACCTCGACGGCGGTCACGACGTGGTGCTGCCGCAGTACCACGCCCGGCTGGACGAGGTCGCCGTGCTCGAGGACCTCGCGCGCGCCCACGGGGCGGCCTTCCGCGAGGTCGTTCTGCTCGCCGACCGGGGAACGACCGTCGCGCGCTTCGACCGCCGGGGCCGGGAGACCGCCGACCCGTGGATCCGGCATCACCACGGCCTCCTCGGGCCCGACCGGCTCGGGACCATGCACGACGACCTGCTCGCGCTCGTCCGCCTGCTGCCGGACGCGGTGGTGGTGCCGAGCGCGGAAGGCGCCGTCGAGGAGACCTACGCGCTGTTGGCGGCCGCGTTGCGCGCGTAGCCCAGATCGGTTGCGGGCGCTGCTAGTTTGCCGCTGTGGACGACTTCTCCCGCTCCTGGACGGCGTTGCGCGCGGCGGTGGCCGCACTCCCGGACGAGGACTTCGCCCGCCCGTCGGGCTGCGCGAGCTGGCTTGTGCGGGACCTGGTGTGCCACCTGGTGGTCGACGCGCAGGACGTGCTGATCACCCTCGCCACGCCCGCCGACGGCGAGCCGACGCGCGACGCGGCGACCTACTGGGAGGTGTCCGACGCGCCGCCGACCGGCGACGACCCGCTCGACGCCCTGACCGTGCGGCTGGCCGCCGCGTACGGCGATCCGGCGCTGCTCAGGTTCCACCTCGACGACGTCGGCTCCGCCGCGGGCCGGGCCGCCGTCCTGGCCGACCCGAGCGCGCGGGTGAGCACGCGTGACCAGATCCTGACCGTCGCGGACTACCTCTCCGCGTACGTCCTGGAGTGGACGCTGCACCACCTCGACCTGATCGCGCACCTCACGGGCGTCGAGGGACCGCCGCCCGAAGGACTCGCCCGGTCCCGACGGCTGCTGGAGACCATCGCCGGGACCGCGTTCCCGACCTCGCTGACGGACGTGGACGCGCTCCTGGTCGGCACCGGACGACGGCCTGGGGCGCTGCCGCCGCTGTACCTCGGCTGACCGCTAGCGCTTGCGCAGCGCGGCCAGCTGCTCCTCGAACGGGATGACGGCCTCCACGGTCTTCACCGGCGCGGGCCGGTCGTCCACGAGCGCGGCCAGTTCGCCCGCCGCCTGGTCGATCCGCTTCGCCAGGCCGTCCGCGCCCCAGTCCTCGGGCGCGGCGAACACGGCGGTGGGCGCGACCGTGGCGCGCAGGTAGGCGAACAGCGGGCGCAGCGCGAACTCCAGCGCCAGCGAGTGCCTCGCCGAGCCGCCGGTCGCGCCGATCAGCACCGGCTTGCCCACCAGGGCATCGGGGTCGACCACGTCGAAGAACGACTTGAACAGGCCGCTGTAGGACGCGGTGAAGATCGGGGTCACGGCGATCACGCCGTCCGCTCCCGTCACGGCGTCGAGCTCGGCCTGGAGCTTGGGGCTCGCGAAGCCGTTGGTGAGGTTGTGCGCGATGTCGGTGGCGACGTCGCGCAGCTCCACGAGGTGGACCTCCACGCCGGGCAGGTGCTTGCGGACGGCCTCGGTCAGCCGGTCGGCCAGCAGCCGCGTCGAGGACGGGGTGCTCAACCCGGCCGACACGACCGCGAGCTTGAGGGTGTTCATCATCTCTCCACAGTGGACGTCAGAGCCAGTCGCGCTTCTTGAAACTGGCGTACAGGAAGCCCGACAGGGCCAGTATGGCCACAGTGGACACCCAGAAACCCCACGGCTTCTCGAAGCCCGGATAGGGCAGGTTCTGCCCGTAGAAGCCGGTGATGGCGGTCGGGACCGCGATGATCGCCGCCCAGCTCGTCACCTTCTTCATGATCATGTTCATCACGTTGCCCTGCGCGGTCAGCTGGGTCTCGCGCAGCGTCGTCGTCATCTCCCGCAACGACTCCGTCCAGTCCGCGACCCGCAGCACGTGGTCGTGCACGTCCTGGAAGTACGGCCGCAGCTCGGCGGTGACGATGTCCTGGTCGGTGCGCAGCAGCGCGCCCACGGCGTCCACCAGCGGCACCGACACCCGGCGCAGCATCACCAGGTTCTTGCGCAAGGCCAACGCCCGGCGCTGCACGGCCTTGTGGTCCGGCCGCTCCTCGAACAACGCGTCCTCCAGCGACTCGACCTCGTCGTCGAGCTTCTGCGCCACGTCGAGCTGCCCGTCGACGATCGTGTCCAGCAGCCCGTGCAGCAGGTAGCCGACGCCGACCCCGCTGAGGTCCGTCGGCTCGTCCCACCGCTTCAGCACGTCGTCGAAGTCGAACTCGTCCCGCACGGTGATCAGCGCCCGCTCGGTGATGAACGCGGACACCTCCGTCGCCGCGAGCCGGTCCCCGTCGAACCGGACCGCCTTCGCGGTCACGAACGAGCTGCCGTCGTACTGGTCGAACTTCGGCCGCTCGTGCTTGGCCAGCGCGTCCTCGATGGCGAGCGCGTGCAGGCCCAGCTCCTTCGAGATCGTCGCGAGGTCGGCCTCGGTGGGGGCGTGGAAGTCCACCCACACCACCGAGTCCTCGTCCTTCAGGTGCTCGGACACCTCGTCCAGCGGGAAGTCCGACGCCTCGAGCTCGCCCTGGCGGTACAACCGCGTCCTGACCATGCCGTGAAGGCTAGTCAGCCCGCGAGGGTGGCGTGCATCTCCCACACCAGCACCTCGGCGGGCTCGGTCGCGGTGACCCGCTGGCCGCCGGTCGCGGTGAACCGCACCGCGTCCCCTTCGGCGAGGTTGCCCGCGCCTTCCAGCGTCACGGCCCCGCGCGCCACGAACAGGTGCAGGTACGGCGCGTCGGGCAGTTCGACCGACTGGCCGGGCCGCAACCGGGCCGCGTGCAGCGCCGCGTACTTGTTCTTGATCCGGATGGCCGCGGCCCCGTCGTGGGCCTCCATCCCGGACGCGACCGGCACCAGGCCACCGCTGAGCAGCTCGTCGGCGATCTCCAGCTGCTCGTACCCCGGCGTGATCCGCTCCTCGTCCGGCACCACCCACATCTGGATGAAGTGCACCGGCTCCTTGTGCGTGGCCCCTTCGAGCCGCCACGAGTCGTTCTTCTCCGAGTGCAGGATCCCGCGCCCGGCGCTCATCCGCTGCGCCAGACCGGGGTAGATGATCCCGGAGTGCCCGGTCGAGTCCTGGTGCACCAGCGACCCCTGGAGCACCCAGGTCACGATCTCCATGTCCTTGTGCGGGTGCGTCTCGAACCCCGCGCCCGGCGTGACCAGGTCGTCGTTGTTGACCAGCAGCAGCCCGTGGTGGGTGTTCGCCGGGTCGTAGTTGCGGCCGAACGAGAACGAGTGCTTCGAGTCCAGCCACGAGATCCGGGTGGCGTCGCGCTCGGCCGAGCGCCGCACGTCCACCTTCGGCTGCAAGGTGCTCTGGGTCATGGCCGGCCTCCTGGGTTGATGTGTCACCTACGTGAGCGTCAACCTAGTTGACACCGCAACTATTCCCGAGGCTAGTCGAGGTAGCCGGTCTTGAGCGCCTCGGCCCGGTCCCAGACCGACGGTCCCGGCGGGTCGCCCGCGAGGTGCTCGCCGAGGACGTCCAGGCTCACGTGCCAGCCGGTGGCCATGTCGAGGCTCCACCCCGCGCGGATCACGGCGGACTCGCCGCGGGCGTCGAAGACGTCGGTGAACACCAGCAGGCACCCGCCCTCGACCGGGGTCAGCTCCCACCGCAGCACCTCGCCCGCCCACTCGTACTCCAGCAGCGCGGGCGGGTCCGCGGCCGTGACCTCGCCCTCGGTCACCACGTCCTCGGTGATGCCCAGCCGCCGCTTGGCCTCGTCGGTCAGGTCGAAGCGGAGCTTCGCGCCCACGGTCGGGTCGAAGTCCAGCACCCGCACCGGGAACCAGGCGTGCAGCTCGGTCGGCGTGGTGAGCGCCCGCCACACCGTCGACGGCGGGTGCGCGAGCCTGCGTTCGAACCGCAGGACGAGCCTTCCGTCGGCGGTGGGTGACAGCGCGCCCTTCACCGGAGCTGCCCGTAGTGCTTGCGCAGCTCCTCTTCGCGGTCCTCCGGCCACGGGCAGCGGACGTCGCCGAGCGCGGCGGCGAAGAACAGCTCCAGGTGCACGTGCCACGCCGCCAGCGCGGCCACCGGGTCCGCGTCTTCGGGCAGGTCGTGGGTCAGGTCGACCCGCGTCCCCACCTCGGGGTCGTGCGAGACCTCCCAGCGCACCGGCCCGTACGCCAGCACGTGCGGCGGCTCGACCACCGTCAACGGCCCGGCGGGCGCGGCGTGGTTCAGCGCCCGCGTCGGCGGGTCGCCGCCGACGACCGGGTCGGCGTCCTCCACGAGCAGCGCCCACACGTCCGCCGCGGGCCGCCACACCAGGTCCCGCGCGAAGTGGACCCGCCTGCCGGTCAGGGTTCCCTCGTCCAGGCCGAACTCGCGGACGTAGGCCTCCATCGGCTCCAGCCACGCGGTCGGCTGCTCGAACGACTCGCCCGCCAGGTCCGCCGCCAGCGCGCCCAGGCACACGTCCCAGCCGTAGGCGTTGCGGCCCGCCGACAGCCGGTCGTCGAGGGTCTGGCTGAACCGCAGCACGCACCCGTCGCCGTCCGGCTCCAGCTCGAACCGCAGCACGTCGGCGTTCCAGCGGAACGCGAGCACCCTCGGCGGGTCGACCTCCAGCACCTCGCCCGCGCTGGTCCCGTCCACCGGGGCCTGGTCGGGGAACGTGAACCGCATCGGCGCGCCCGGCGCCAGCTCCAGCTCCACGGACGCGGGGAACCAGGCGGCCAGCCCCTCGGGCGTGCTGATCGCCCGCCACACCCGGTCGGGGGAGTGCCTCAGCCTGCGCTCGAACCGCAGCACGGGCTTGCCGTCGGCGGTCTCCAGTCTCGCGGTCACGTCGGGTTCCCTTCGTCCAGGTGTCGTTCGAGTGCGTCGAGGCTGTTCTCCCACATCCGCCGGTACGGGGCCAGCCACGCGTCGACCTCGGCCAGCGGCTGCGGCCGGAGCCGGTACCAGCGCCGTTGCGCGTCCTGCCGCACGTCGACCAGCCCTGCCTCGCGCAACACCCTGAGGTGCTTGGAGACGGTCGGCTGGGTGAGCGTGAGCCGGTCGACCAGGTCGCCGACGGGCCGTTCACCGGCTCTCAGCAGGTCGAGGATCTCCCTGCGACTGGGGTCGGCCAGCACCGCGAATGTAGATGCCATGTGGGCAATATAGCCAGAGGGGCATGGACGAGCAAGTAACGCCGGGTCGTGCGACGCTGACATACGGGGCGAATCGAGGCTTCCGGAGGCTGCTCAGCATGGTCCGATCACTTCTCGTCATCGTGTCCGCGCTCCTCCTGACCTGCTGCGGAGGCACACCCCCGACGAACCCGCCGTTCACCCCCGCCACCACGACCGCCGCGAAAGAGACGGTCGTGGCGACGACGACCGTGACCCTGAGCGCGGAACCCGTGCAGAAGGCGAAGACCTGCACGGTGCCGGACGTGGTGGGGATGGTGCACCAGACCGCGCAGGACACCATGCAGGCGAACGGCCTGTACGTGCTGCTGGAACGGGACGCGACCGGCCAGGGCAGGCTGCTGATCAACGACCGCAACTGGGTGACGACCGGCCAGATGCCCGGCCCCGGCGAGGTCGTGGACTGCGGCACGACGATCACCCTGTCGGCGAAGAAGGCCGACGAGTAAAACCGTGTGCGGCAAGGGGAAGCCGCGCACTACGGTCGCCGGGTGGATGCTGACGGGTACTTCGGGGAACAGGTCGCGGCGCGGTACGACGAGTCGTCGGCATCGGAGTTCACGCCGGAGGCGGTGACCCCGGCGGTCGACTTCCTGGCCGACCTCGCGGGCGACGGGCGGGCGCTGGAACTCGGCGTCGGCACCGGTCGCCTCGCACTGCCGCTTGCCGAACGCGGTGTCCCGGTGCACGGGATCGAGCTGTCACGGGCGATGGCCGCCCGCCTGCGCGCCAAGCCTGGCGGCGACGCGATCGACGTGACGATCGGCGACTTCTCCACCACGCGGGTCGACGGGACCTTCTCCCTCGCCTACCTGGTGTTCAACACCATCATGAACCTGACGACGCAGGCCGCGCAGGTGGAGTGCTTCCGCACCGTGGCGGCCCACCTCGCCCCCGGCGGCTGCTTCGCCATCGAGGTCATGGTCCCCGAACTGCGCAAGTTGCCTCCGGGGCAAACCGCCGTGCCGTTCCACACCAGCCCGACGCGGTGGGCGTTCGACGTCTACGACACCGCCACGCAGGCGACCAGTTCGAACTACGTGCGGGTGGTAGACGGAGTGGGGGAGTACCGCTCCATCCCGTTCCGCTACGTCTGGCCCGCCGAACTCGACCTGATGGCCCAACTCGCGGGCCTGCGCCCGCGGGAACGCTGGGAGGACTGGACCCGCGCCCCCTTCACCCACGAGAGCACCAAGCACGTCTCCGTCTGGGAGAAGCCCACCGCCTGACCGCCCGTGGGAGGCGGTCAGGCGACGGGGTCAGTGGTCGCGGTGCGAGGCCAGTTCGGCCACCGCGTCCAGTTCCGCGGCGGCCCGCGGGGTCGGGTCGGCCGCGGCCAGATGACGTCTGGCCTGGGCCAGCAGGTCGTCCGCGCGCGCCTGGCTCCACGCCCGACCGCCCGCCAGGTCCACCAGGTCGGCCGCCCGGCTCAGGTCGTCCGCCGACAGCGGGTGGTCCGAGTGGTAGAGGCCGTCCAGTTCCCGACCCGCCTCGGTCCCGGAGTTCAGCGCCGCCACCACCGGCAGCGACTTCTTCCGGTTGCGGAGGTCGGAGAACACCGGCTTCCCGGTCACCTCAGGGTCGCCCCAGATGCCCAGCAGGTCGTCCGCGAACTGGAACGCCAGCCCCAGCGCCTCGCCGAACCCGCGCAGGTGCGCCACCTGGTCCGGGTTCCCGCCGCCGAACAGCGCGCCGATCTCGCAGGCGCACCCCAGCAGGGCCCCGGTCTTGCCCTCGGCCATCCGCACGCACTCCAGCAGGTCCACGTCCCCGCGCTCCTCGAACGCGAGGTCCGCCGCCTGCCCGTCGAGCAGCGCCTGCACGGCCCCGCTGATCATCCGCGTGCCCTGCTGCGCGGCCGGGTGACCGCTGTCGGCCAGCACGTCCAGCGCCAGCATCAGCATCGAGTCGCCCGCCAGGATCGCCGAGTTGATCCCGAACACGCTCCACGCCGTCGGCCGGTGGCGCCGGGTCGTGTCGTGGTCCATCACGTCGTCGTGCAGCAACGAGAAGTTGTGCACCAGTTCCACCGCGACCGCGGCGCTCATCGCGGCGGCGGCCACCCCGCCCACGGCCTCCGCCGTGAGCAGGGACAGCGCGGGCCGGATGGCCTTGCCGCTGTTCGCGCCGGTGGTCTGGCCGTGCTCGTCGCGCCACCCGAAGTGGTACCCGGCGATGATCCGCATGGACTCCGGCAGCCGGTCGACCGCGCCGCGCAGCGCGGGCTCGACCCCGAGCCTGCTCCACGACAGCACCTCGTGCGCCGAGCGGATCGCCCGCTTGTCCTCGACATCGGTCATGACCCGTCCTCCCTCAGCGGTCGATCTCGACGTTCTCGAGCACGCCGAGCGCGTCGGGGACGAGCACGGCCGCCGAGTAGTAGGTGCTGACCAGGTAGGACATGACGGCCTTGTCGTCGATCCCGGTGAACCGGACCGACAGGCCCGGCTCGTACTCGTCCGGGATGCCGGTCTGGTGCAGGCCGATGACGCCGTTCTCCTGCTCGCCGACCCGCATGGCGAGGATGGAGCTGGTGCCGCCCGCCGTGATCGGGATCTTGTCCGACGGCAGGATCGGCACGCCGCGCCAGGTGTTGACCTTGGTGCCCTGGTAGTCCATCGGCGTCGGGTACAGGCCGCGCTGGTTGAGCTGCCTGCCGAACGCCGCGATGGTCCGCGGGTGGGCGAGGTAGAACGCGGTCTTGCGGCGGCGGCTGAGCAGGTCGTCCATGTCGTCCGGGGTGACCGGGCCGGACCGGGTGTGCAGCCGCTGCTTGAGGTCGGCGTTGTGCAGCAGCCCGAAGTCCGGGTTGTTCAGCAGCTCGAACTCCTGCCGCTCCCGCAGCGCCTCCACGGTCAGCCGGACCTGCTGCTGGATCTGGTCCATCGGCTTGTTGTAGAGGTCCGCGACGCGGGTGTGCACCCGCAGCAGCGTCTGGGCGACGCTCAGCTCGTACTCGCGCGGGGACAGCTCGTAGTCCACGAACGTGCCGGGCAGCTCCACCTCGCCCTCGTGGCCGGACGCCATCTCGATGGACGCCTCGCCCGCCTTGTTGCTGGGCTTGCCGGACTCCGCCACGTACCGGGCGATGTGCGCCCGCAGCGCGTCGGCCTGCCCGTTGAGCTGCTGCACCGCGCGCCACGGCAGGACGAGCACGATCACCGGCGTCATCGCCTTGACGGTGAACGGCCACTGCTCCAGCGTCCCGGTGAGCACCTCGTCGCCGAAGTGGTCGCCGTCGGCGAGCACGCCGAGCGCGGTCTCCTCGCCGTAGTGGCCCACGCCGGTCGCGCTGACCTTGCCGTGCGCGATCAGCACGACCTCGTCGGCCGCGCGGCCGGACTCGACGATCACGTCGCCCGCCGCGTAGTCGCGCTGCTCGAAGCGGTCGGCCAGCGCGCCGAGCACGCCGTTGTCGTCGAAGTCCCGCAGCACGGGCAGTTCCCGCAGCTCCTGCGGGATGACCTTGACCGTCGAACCGGTCGTCGTGAACGTCACGCGGCCGTCGCCGACGGCGTAGGTGAGCCTGCGGTTCACCCGGTACGCGCCACCGCCCGCCTCGACCCACGGCAGCGAGCGCAGCAGCCAGCGGGGCGTGATGCCCTGCATCTGCGGCGCGGACTTCGTGGTCGACGCGAGGTTGCGCGCCGCCCTGGTGGACAGGCTGGAGGGCGCGGAGACCTCTTCGAGGCCCGGATCTGTCACCGTCACGTTTCTTCCCATCTCCTGACGTGCCAACGCGAACGGACGGGTCTAGCCCTCACGGCCGATCTCCACGTTCTCCAGCACGCCGAGCGCGTCGGGGACGAGGATCGCGGCCGAGTAGTAGGCGCTGACCAGGTAGGAGATGACGGCCTTCTCGTCGATGCCCATGAACCGCACGGACAGGCCGGGCTGGTACTCGTCGGGCAGGCCGGTCTGGTGCAGGCCGACGACGCCCTGGTTCTGCTCGCCGACGCGCATCAGCATGATCGAGCTGGTCCGGGTCTGGCTGATGCCGATCTTGTTGCACGGCAGGATGGGCACGCCGCGCCACGACGGGACCTGGTGGCCGCCGAGGTCGGTGGACGCCGGGTAGAGGCCGAGCTTGCTGCACTCGCGGCCGAACGCCGCGATCGTGCGCGGGTGGGCCAGGAAGTAGCTGGGCTCCTTCCACACCGTGGCGAGCAGGTCGTCCATGTCGTCCGGGGTGGGCGGGCCGGAGCGGGTGTGGATGCGCTGGCCGAGGTCGGCGTTGGCCAGCAGGCCGAACTCGCGGTTGTTGACCAGCTCGTGCTCCTGGCGCTCGCGCAGCGCCTCGATGGTCAGGCGCAACTGCTGCTCGACCTGGTCCATCGGCTGGTTGTAGAGGTCCGCGACGCGGCTGTGCACGCGCAGGACCGTCTGGGCGACGCTCAGCTCGTACTCGCGCGGGGACAGCTCGTAGTCCACGAACGTGCCGGGCAGTTCCACCTCGCCCTCGTGGCCCGAGGACATCTCGATGGCCGCCTCGCCGCTCTCGTCGCGCTTGGCGCTCTCGCCGCGGGCCAGCGCGTGCTGGATGTGCTCGCGCAGGCCGCCCGCCGCGCCGTTCATCTCCTCGAACGAGTGCCAGTCCAGCGTCAGCACGGTGACGGGGGTGACGGCCTTGACGGTGAAGTCCCACGCGTCCTGCGGGCCCGCGAGCACCTCGCCGCCGAAGTGGTCGCCGTCGGCGAGCACGCCGAGGCCGGTCTCGTCGCCGAACTCGCCGACGCCGATCTTGTTGACCTTGCCGTGGGCGATGAGGAACACCGCGTCCGCGCGCTGCCCGGCCTCGACGATGAGGTCGCCCGGCGCGTACTCGCGCTGCTGGAACTTCAGCGAGAGCGCGGTGAGGACCGCGTCGTCGTCGTAGCCGCGCAGCAGCGGCAGCTCGCACAGCTCCTGCGGGATGACCCGGATCTCGGAGCCGGTGTTCGTGAACGTCACGCGCCCGTCGCCGACCGCGTAGCTCAGCCGCCGGTTGACCCGGTAGGCGCCGCCCGCCGCCTGCACCCACGGCAGGACCTTGAGCAGCCACCGCGAGGAAATGCCCTGCATCTGGGGCACGGACTTGGTCGTCGTGGCCAGGTTCCTGGCCGCAGCCGTCGCCAAGCTCGATTGCGCACGACCCGCGTCCACGTCCGAAGAGGGGTTATCCGTCACAGTCACCCGTCGTACCGCCTATCCGCTTGCGCGCCGCTCCCGGCGCGTAGAGGGAATTCAATTCACGAACAATGGACTTGTTCGTGGCGGTCAGACGTTAACCAGGGTCGGCACCCGCGCGGAAGCGGCCAAAACGGCGTCCTCCCATGGTGTGACCAGTGCGGATGTTGGCAACGCGCTGTGTACATGGTGAACGGATCACACTACATCGGGTGAAATATTCCAGGTCGGCACGAGCGATTCGCGCCGACCTGGAATGGGTAACTCCAATGTCGTAACCATGATCACTCAAAAGAGTGTCTCAAGCTCCGAAATTGGCGAATAATGTCATCGAATTGCTTCTTCGTCCGCCGAGGTTCCCACTGTGGATAACCCCGGAAAGGCCTTACTTCCGCAGTGCTGCGGTGAACAGCGGGACGGCGTTCTTGATCGCGTACGAGACGCCGAGGGTCGAGCCGCTGGAGAACGCGTCCGACAGCGCCTTGTCCTCCAGGATCACCAGGTGCCCCGCCTTGGCCGACGGGATGCCGTTGAGGACCGGGTCGGCCTTGAGCGCACCCGCGTCGGAGCCGATCGGGAAGAGCACCGTCAGGTCGGCGTCCAGCAGGCCGAGCTGCTCGGTGGAGATGTCCACGTAGAACGAGCCCTTGGCGAGGGAGTCGACGTCCTTCTTGGTGCCGAAGCCCAGCTCCTTCATGAAGTCCACGCGGCCGTCGCCGGGCACGTACGCGCCGTACTTGCCGCCGAAGAAGGCCCCGACCACGGCGGTCTTGCCGCCGAACGCCGCCGCGTCCTTGAACTCCTTCTCGACGTTCGCGATCAGCTCCTTGCCCTTGTCGGGCTTGCCGAGCGCCTTGGAGACCAGTTCGGTCTGCTGGCGCCACGTCGTGCCGTAGGGGATGACGTCCTTCGGCGCGGCGATCGTCGGCGCGATCTTCGACAGGGTCTCGTTGGTCTTCTGGTCCAGGTTCGACCGCGTGTTGAGGATCAGGTCGGGCTGGAGCGCCGCGACGGCCTCGAAGCTCAGCTCCTGGGTGCCCAGGATGGTCGGGGCCTTCTCGTACAGGCCCTTGGCCCACGGCCCGACGCCCTCGCCGCCGAACGCGAGCCAGTCGCTCGCGCCGATCGGCTGCACGCCCAGCGCCAGCGCCGTCTCGGCGTCCGACCAGCCGAGCGCGACCACGCGCGTGGGGGCCTTCTCGACCGTGACCTGGCCGAACGCGGTGTCGACGGTCACCGGGAACGCGGAGCCCGCGCCGGAGGGCGGACCGGCGGACTCGGGGGTCGACGTGCCCCCGCAGGCGGCCAGCGAGGCGGTCAGGACAAGGGCCAGGAGCCCGATGGCGGCGCGCTTCATGGTCACCCGTTCGCTCTAGTGATTAGGTAAACCTAAGCTAACACGATGGGGTGTCCGTCTGAGAATCGCCTGTGAAGTCCCGGTGAGGGGCACGATTCAGCGGGCCCCCCGCGTTGAAGGGGATGTACCAGCACGAAACGCCCCCACGAGGGGTCGTTCACAGAGGTGAGTGAGATGACAGCGTTCATGCAGTCCCCGTCGACGGTGAACATCCCGACGCTGCCCGAGGGATGGCCGATCGCTTCGTACAACACCTACCAGGAGGCGCAGCGCGCGGTGGACTACCTCGCCGACAGCGCCTTCCCCGTGCAGGGCATCACCATCGTCGGCGTCGAGCCGATGCTGGTCGAACGGGTCGCGGGCAGGCTGACCTGGGGCAAGGTCCTCGGCAGCGCGGCGGCCTCCGGCGCGTGGCTCGGCCTGTTCGTCGGCCTGCTGCTCAGCCTGTTCACGCCCGGCGCGGGCTTCGCCCCGATCGCGATCGGCCTCGTCGCCGGCATCGTGTTCGGCCTGGCGACCTCGGCGGCCCGCTACGCCGCCACGAGGGGCCAGCGCGACTTCATCTCGACGAGCCAGGTCGTCGCCCGCCGCTACGACGTGCTGAGCATCCCCGCCAGCGCCCAGCGCGGCCGCGACATGCTCGCCACCCTCGCGATGAAGGCCCCGCAAGCGAGCTAGACCCGGCCTAGAGTCCGAGTCATGACGGAGATCGGCGCTGTAGGACTGGTCCTGCACCCCCGCAGGGACTGCGCCCAGGTGATCGGCACCATGGTCGACTGGGCGCACTCCCGCGACATCAAGCTGTTCGGCGTCGAGTCCGAGGTGGAGCGCGCCCAGGGCGCGGTCTCCGCCATCGACGCCGCCGAACTGGCGGACCGAGTGGACCTCCTGGTGAGCCTCGGCGGCGACGGCACGATGCTCCGCGCCATGCGCCTGGGCATCCCCGACCAGACCCCCGTACTGGGCGTCAACCTGGGCAAACTCGGTTTCCTGGCCGAAATCGACCCCCCGGAACTCTCGGACGCCCTGTGCGCGATAGACGAGCACAGGTACACCACCGAACCCCGCTCCGGCCTCAGGGCCGTGACCGAGGGCAAGAACGCCGTGGCGTTCAACGACATCGCCCTGGTCCGCGTCCCCGGAAACGGCATGGCGGCGGTCCGCCTCCACGTGGAGGGCCACCCCTTCGTCAGCTATTCAGCGGACGCGGTAGTAGTGGCCACCCCAACAGGCTCGACCGCGTACAGCTTTTCCGCAGGCGGCCCGATCATCTCCCCGAGAGCAGAGGGCCTGCTGATCACCCCGGTAGCACCCCACTCCACGTTCAACAGAGCGGTCTTCCTGTCCAGCGGCGAAAAACTTGCCCTGGAAATCACCGGCGGCCAACTGGGAGTGGAAGCCGACGGCCTCCTCATCGGCCACGTCGGCGAGGGCACGGTCATCGACATAGAGGTCCTCCCGGCAGCCGCCCAGGTGGTTCGCCTGGGCCGCACCACCTTCTACCAGCGAGCCCAACGCAAATTCGGCCTGAGCGGCTTCACCTCAACCACGGAGTGACCACAAGCAAGCGCCGGGGCAACGTGCTGGCTCACCCAGCAGGCACAGGGTCAAATGGGTGACCAGAAGCAAGCGCCGGGGCAACGTAGCGGCCCACCACCGAGGCACAGGGTCGGTGGTGGGCTGGCTGGAACTGGCAGGCGCGGGCCACGGAACGTGGCCGATTTGACATGGGGATTTCGGCCTTAAAATTGCAGTCGGGCGGGACTCTCTTTGGACCGCCTTTTGAGCCCGACAAAGGCCGAAATGAGGGGTCCCCATGTCAAATCGGCCACAGCACGCTGGAACCAGCGTCGCCTGCTGACTGAGCTGGAACCAGGGCTCACCGGGGTGACCACCCAGGACCTAGCGAGCCGTGAACACCACCGGCAACGCCAA
Source organism: Umezawaea sp. NPDC059074 (assembly GCF_042738955.1). Lineage (NCBI taxonomy): Bacteria > Bacillati > Actinomycetota > Actinomycetes > Pseudonocardiales > Pseudonocardiaceae > Umezawaea > Umezawaea sp. NPDC059074. The sequence goes on along the minus strand of NZ_JBHYHC010000082.1, from coordinate 17,816 downwards.
CGGCCCCCGCATGATCCCACTGGGCACCCACTCCAGCTCGTCCAACGACCCGGCCGGACGCAGGTCGGGGATCCGCCACAGCAGCGTCTCCAGCGCCACAGCAGCCTCCAACCGCGCCAACGGAGCCCCCAAGCAGTAGTGGATCCCGTACCCGAACGACAGGTGCCGAACCCCTTCCCGAGCCACGTCCAACACCCCCGGATCCCCCTCCACCGGCACATCCCGACTGGCCGACGACAGCGCCACCATCACCACGTCGCCCCGCCGCATGGCCGTCCCGGCGAGCACCACATCCGCCTCCACGTACCGAGGTGTCGCGTGCTCGACGGACGAGTCGTAGCGCAGGAACTCCTCTACCGCCCCCGGCACCAGCGACGGCCGCTCCCGCAACAACTCCGCCTGCTCAGGAGCCCGCAACAACGCCACCAGCGCGTTCCCCAGCAGGTTCACCGTCGTCTCATGCCCGGCAACGACCAACAACGCCGCCGTCCCGACCAGTTCGACCTCCGACAACCGCCCGTCGTCCTCGTCGCTCACCGCCACCAACGCCGACAGCAACGCCTCGTCCGGCTCCCGCCGCTTGGCCTCCACCAGCTCACCGAGGTACCGGTTCAGGTTCACCCCGGCCTCCCGCTGCTCGGGCGACGGCGCTCCCAACATCCGTGAACTCCACACCCGGAAGTCGGCCCGGTCCTCCACCGGCACGCCCAGCAGCTCCGAGATCACCGCCACCGGCAGCGGCGCGGTGAACTCCTCCACCAGGTCCGCCGATCCCCTCCCGATGATCGCGTCCACCAACGAGTCGGCGATCTCCTGCACCCGTGGCCCGAGCCGCCGCGTCCGCCCAGGACTGAACGCCCCGGCCACCAGCTTCCGCAACCGCGTGTGATCCGGCGGATCCGCCACCAGCATGTTCCCGCCGAGCCCCACCCCGGTCCGGTGGTTCGTGTACCCCGCCGCCTCCAGGACCTCCAGCGACGGAGTCGCGTCCTTGATCAACGCAGGATGTAACAGCGCCTCCTGCGCGGCGTCGTGGCCCACGACCAGCCAGCCCTCGATGCCGTTGGAGAACCGCGACCGGTGCACCGGCCCCAGTTTCCGCAGCTCCGCGTAGCGCGCGGGCGCGTCGGCCTTGAACTCGGCCGTGATCGTCACCAGGTCGGCCATCGGGATCCCCCTCGGTAAGGAACGTGGAACCCAGCCACGGTACGGAGGGGATCGGCTCCGGCACCGGGGCCGAAGGGGTGGTTCAGGCAGCCAGGCCCTCGTGCAGCACGCGCGCGCCCAGCGCGGTCAGCCGCGCCGGGACCCGCGTGCCGGGGACGGCGGGCGCGCTCGGTTCGAGGAAACCCGCTCGGACCAGGGAGCCCGCGCCGATCTGGTCGCAGCACGCGACCCCGTCGACGAACAGGTCCGGCTCGCGGTTCGTGGTGATGTGCACGCGTCCCGCGGCCACCGCGCGCAGGAGGGCGAGGTCCCGGAAGGACGGGGTCAGCTCGGTCATGACGATCATCTCGCATCAGTGGGTGAACAGGTCCGATACACCGAGGAAAACCCGAGGGCCCCATCCCTGACCAGGGATGGGGCCCCGAAGTGACCGCGAGCACACCGGATTCGGCCCGTTCGTCCCATCCGGTGGACGGGCTAGACGCGCTCGACCGGCGTCGGCTCCGGTTCGGGGTTCTCGTTCTCGCGGTCCAGCATCGTGGCCTCGTCGAACGGGTCGGCCCCGCTGAACACGCGTTCGGCCTGCGCCTTGTCGAACTCGCCGACCCAGTTGCCGATGACCACGGTGGCGACCGCGTTGCCCGCGAAGTTCGTCAGCGCCCGCGCCTCGGACATGAAGCGGTCGATGCCGACGATCAGGCCGACGCCGTCGACCAGGTCCGGCCGGTGCGCCTGGAGGCCGCCCGCCAGGGTCGCGATGCCCGCGCCGCTGACGCCCGCCGCACCCTTCGACGCGATGATCATGAACAGCAGCAGCGAGATCTGCTCGCCGAGCCTCAGGGGCGTGCCCAGCGCGTCCGCGATGAAGATCGACGCCATCGTCAGGTAGATCGCCGTGCCGTCCAGGTTGAACGAGTACCCGGTCGGCACGGTGATGCCGACGACGGGCCGGGCGACGCCGAGGTGCTCCATCTTCGCGATCAGGCGGGGGAGCGCCGACTCCGACGACGAGGTGGAGACGATCAGCAGGAACTCCCGGCCCAGGTACTTCAGCAGGCTCAGGATGTTCACGCCGGTGCCGAACTTCAGCACCAGGCCGAGGATCACCAGCACGAAGATCAGGCAGGTGATGTAGAAGCCCAGCATGATCTGGAGCAGGCTGGCGAGCGCCTTCCAGCCGGTCTCGCCGACGACCGCGGCGATGGCGCCGAACGCGCCGACCGGGGCGGCCCACATGATCATCGCCAGCACCCGGAACACCAGGCGTTCGAAGTGCTTCACGCCGCGCAGGATCGCCTCGCCCGACGAGCCGAGCTTGGGGATCGCGAAGCCGATCAGCAGCGCCACGAACAGCGTTTGCAGCACGTTGCCCGCGGTGAGCGGCGACACCAGCGTCTGCGGGATGATCCCCAGCAGGAACTCGGTGGTGGACTGCGCCTCCGGACCCGCGGCCTTCGTGCCCGCGGCCTTGACGGCGCTGGTCAGGTTCAGGCCCTCGCCGGGTTTGATGATGTTGCCGACCACGAGGCCGACGGCGAGCGCGAACGTCGACATCACCATGAAGTAGCCGAGTGCCAGGCCGCCGACCTTGCCGACGGTGGCTGCCTTCCTGATGGAGCCGACGCCGAGCACGATGGTGCAGAAGATGACCGGGGCGATCATCATCTTGATCAGCGACACGAACCCGGTGCCGACCGGCTTCAGCGCCACGCCGAACTTCGGGAACACGAAGCCGACGAGGATGCCGAGCAGCACGGCGACGATCACCGCTATGTAGAGGAAGTGCGTACGGTCGCGCTTCGGCGCGCTTGCCGTGTCTGACATGAGTGGGGCCTCCCGACAGCCTTCGAGTGCGCGACCGCGGGTGTCGCGACGGCCAGATCCTCCTCCACGCGGCGGGCCGCCGCAGTGATCGACGGTCTCGATTGGGCGCGTGTCGTGGCCTTGTGCGGAACCAACTGTGGCTTCAGTGCAGACCGAACCCATTCCACGTGAACCATCCTCACATGCAGGTCCGAAGGACTCTCGAGGAACCGGGAACGCGGTTCCGACGTCGGACGCGAGGCGTCGAAACGGCGTTGCGCCATCCGGAGCAGTGGCGCGAAGTCGTCATACCAGCGGGCTAGCATCCCCGCCGTCGAGGGAGGGCTTGATGGGGTTGGGGCAGAGCCTGGTGCGAACCGGGCGGCGCGTGGTGGGTCGGGGCGGCCGGGAGTCCGCCAGCTTCGCCGCCGCGCTGATGGGCGTGCTGCTGCTCGCAGGCGCGGCGTTCGGCAGCGGGATCTCGCGCACGGCCGTGTCGGTGTCGGACGGTCTCACCTGGCTGGGTGACGACGAGCGCGGCGAGGTCGTGCAGGTCAACCCCAGCTCCGGCAAGCCGCAGACCCGCCTCCAGATCAGCGGCGGCGACGCCCAACTGGAGATCGCGCAGGACGACGGCACGCTCATCGTGCTGGACCGGCGCACCGGCCAGATCACCGTGATCGACCTGTCCACGCTGCTCGCCAGCGGCCGCCGCCAAGCCCCGGCGGGCCCGTCGGCGAAGGTGCTCATCGCGCAGGGCCGGGTGTTCGTGGTCGACCGCGCGGCGGGCACGATCCACAACGCCGACCCCGTGACGCTGGTCGACATCGGCGACGGCTGGTCGGCCGGTCAGCCGCTCGCGGACGTCGTCGTCGACGACAGCGGGCTCGTGTGGGCCGTCGACCACGGCGGCAACCTGCACGCGCTGGAGTGGTCCGACGACGAGGAGCGGTTCGTCGAGAAGTCGAACCGGCCGGTGCCGGGCGCGGGGCCGAGGACGGCGCTGGTGCCGCACAAGGCGGGCGTGACGCTGCTGGGCCTCGAAGGCGGTGTGGTCGTCCAGGACGGCACCGGGCAGGCGTTGTCGGTGATGACCGTGACGCTGACCGGCGACGTGCTGGCCGCGTTCACCAGCCCGACCGGGCTCGTGCCCGCCGCCGTGCCGGACTCCGGCGTGGTCGTGCTGGTCAGCGGCGACCAGGTGATCCGGGTCGACGTCGCCGGGCTCGGCTGCGCGAAGCCCGGTCGTCCCGCGGTGTTCCGCGACCAGGTCTACGTGCCGTGCCACGGCGCGGGGAAGGTCGTCGTGCTCGACGGCGGCGGCAAGCGGGCGGGCGCGGACGTGCTGACCCAGGGGACCGGTGACCCGGAGCTGGTGTTCGACGACGGCAAGCTGTTCATCAACACCCCCGGCGCGGCGCAGGGCGTGATCGTGGACGCCGACGGCACCACGCGGTCGGTGACGATCCGCAGCCCCGACCTGGCCGTGACCGACCCGGACCGGCAGCCGTTGCCGACCGTGCCGCCGCCCCCGCCGCCGAGGCCGGAGGAGCTGCCGACCGGCACCCGCGGCACCAGCCAGCCGCCTCCCGTCACGACCACGACCGTGGAGACGACGTCGGTGTCCACCACCGGGTCGGTCGCGGGCGGCGTGCCCGGCAAGCCGCCGGGCGTGTCGGTGTCGCTCAAGAGCCGCGACGCGTCGACGCTGGTCGTCACGGTGTCGTGGGGCGCGGTCACGGGGGCCACCGGGTACACCGTCACGGCGTCCGGCGGGTTCTCCGGCGGCAACCAGTCCGCGCAGGTCGCGGGCACGTCGACGGACCTGTCGATCCCGTGCGCGGGCAGCACGTTCTGCGCGTCGGGCACGCTCGACGCGTCGGTGGTCGCCTACGGCGACGCCGGGACCAGCGCCGCCACGGCGGCGTCGTGGAGCGTCCCGCCCGCGGGCACGACCCCGCCGCCGGTGACCACGACGACCACCCCGCCGCCGGTCGTGACGACCACGACGACCCCGCCGCCGGTGGTCACCACGACCACCGACCCGCCGGTCGTGACCACGACGACCACGCCTCCGCCGCCGTCGCTGCCGACCGCGGGCGCGGCCGTGATCACCTCGATCACCGGTGGCATCGGCTCGTACACCAAGACGGTGAACATGGCGTGGCCCGCGGACTGGGCGAGCCACAACGGGACGTGCGAGGTCCTGAACACGACCTACGGCTACGGCACGCCGATCGCTTGCGGCACAACGCAGACGACGATCGACGCGGACGTCGGCGTCAACCGGATCGTGGTCCGCGCGTACGCGGCCACCGGTGGCACGTCGGTCGACTCGGCGTCGAAGAACACGACGGTGCGGGACACCGAGACGTGCGGCACCAAGCCGTGCCAGATCCCGCGCGTGGCCCCCGAGGAGCCGCAGTCCGCGCCGATGGGCGCGGGTGGGCTCGGCCTGATCGCGACGGCCGCGCTGCTGCGCGTCGGGCGTCGCCGCACCGATGAGGAAGGCGAAGTCCGGTGACGACTCTGGAGAGCACGGCGATCGGCGAGGACGGGATCGCGGCGTTCCGGGCGCTGCACACCCGGCTCGGCGACGCGGTCGAGACCGCCGTGCGCGGCAAGCGCGACGTCGTGGACCTGGTGCTGGTGTCGCTGTTCGCCGGTGGCCACGTGCTGCTGGAGGACGTGCCCGGAACGGGCAAGACGACGTTGGCGCGGGCCGTCGCGGGCGCGCTGGGCGGGGTGTCGCGGCGGGTCCAGTTCACCCCGGACCTGCTGCCTTCGGACGTGACCGGCACGTCGGTGTTCGACCCGCGCACCTCGGAGGTCCGGTTCCGGCCGGGCCCGGTGTTCGCGAACGTGGTGCTGGCGGACGAGATCAACCGGGCCGCGGCGAAGACGCAGTCCGCGCTGCTGGAGGTGATGGAGGAGCACACGGTCACGGTCGACGGCGTCGGCCACGCGGTGCCCGCGCCGTTCCTCGTCGTCGCCACGCAGAACCCGATCGACCTGGACGGCACCTACCGGCTGCCCGAGGCGCAGCTCGACCGGTTCATGATCCGCGTGACGATCGGCTACCCGGACGTGGAGCACGAGCTGGACGTGCTGCGGCCGGGCAGCGGCGCGGGCCTGGTCGGCGCGGTGCCGACGGTGACCGACCCGCGCGAGGTCGCGGCCCACGGGCAGCGGCTCGCCACGCTCCACGTCGCCGACCCGATCCTGCGCTACATCGGCGAGTTGGGCACGGCCACGCGGTCGGACCCGCGGCTGCGGCTGGGCGCGAGCACCCGCGGGCTGCGGGCGTTGGTGCGCTGCGTGCAGGTCCACGCCGCCGCGCGCGGCAGGCACTTCGTGGTGCCGGGCGACGTGCAGGAGTTGGCCGTTCCCGTGCTGGCGCACCGGTTGGTGCTCACGAGGGAGGCGCAGCTCGCGGGCACGACCACCGCGGAGGTGCTCGCCGACGTGCTGGCGGACGTGGCGGTGCCGCGGCCGGAAGCGCGATGAGACTGACCGCGCGCGGTGCCGGGACGCTGGCGCTGGGCGCCGTGCTCGCGGGGCTGGGGCTGTGGTGGCGCTATCCCGGCGTCGCCGCGCTCGGCCTGGCGCTGGTGCTGCTCGTGGTCGCGGGTGTGGTGTCGGTGCGGACGACCGTGCCGGTGGTGGCGTCGCGGAGCGTGCGGCCGAGGACGGTGCAGCGGTTGGCCGGGTGCACCGGGCGGGTGGAGCTGGTGAACCCCGGCAAGCGGTTCCCGGTGGCGCTGGACGCGGTCGACCACGTGGCCGGGAAGCCGATGCCGGTGGACGTGCCGCTGCTGGCGCCCGGTGAGCGGACGGCGGTGGAGTACCCGATCCCGACGGACCGCCGCGGTGTGCTGGAGGTCGGGCCGTTGACGTTGCGGCGCAGGGGTTTCGCCGGGCTCGCGGTGGCGCGGTCGGAGCTGGGGGAGGTGCTGGACGTGCGGGTGGTGCCGAGGGTGCTGCCCGTGCGCGGGCTGCCCGGCGGGGTGCGGCGCGGGCACGTGGGCGCGGACGAGCGGGTGGAGAGCGGCGGCACGGACCTGGTGGGGCTGCGCGAGTACGTGGCGGGGGACGACCTGCGGCGGCTGCACTGGGCGACGACCGCGCGCACGGGCACGTTGATGATCCGCGAGGACGCGGACCCGGCGCTGCCGCACCTGGCGGTGGTGTTGGACGACAACGCCGCGGCGTACGGGGATCCGGTGGCGTTCGAGGACGCGGTCGAGGTGGCGGCGTCGCTGGTGGGCGCGGCGGTGGAGAGCGGGCACCCGGTGCGGCTGCTGACGTCGTCGGGGTCGGTGGACGTGGCCGTGGTCGACGAGCCGTCACTGGCGTTCGCCGCGTTGGCGGACCTGGACGTGGCGGACGTGGCGCGGCCGGTGGGGTTGCGGGACCTGGACGTGGTGGCGGTGGTGTGCGGGGACTCCTCGGACCTGCCGTCGTTGCTGCTGGAGGTCGGGCGGGCGGCGTTCGGCGTCGTGCTGGCCGTCGCGCCGGAGGCCCCGGTGTCGACCGTGGGCGCGGTGCTGGTGCTGCGCGCGCCGAAGGCGGACGACCTGGTGGCGGCGTGGAACACGGTGGTGGCGCGATGAGGATCGCCTGGGCCGTCACGGTTCTGCTGCTGGCGTCCGTCCACTTGGGAGCGGGCTGGCAGGGTGTCCTGCCGCGGCTGGTGTTCGCCGCGACGGTGCTGGTGGCGTTCGCCTGCCACCCGCTGATCCGGCGGGTGAAGGTGTCCGTGGTGCCGGTGCTGGGGTTCGCGCTGGCCGGGGTGTACCTGATGGCCCGCACCGACGACACCGCGCCGGTGTCGGTGCTGCTGGACCTGGTGCCACGCCTGCTGAGCGCCGCCCGGCCCGCGCCCGCGACGCCGACGCTGCTGGCTCCCGGCGTGCTGCTGGTCTTCCTGGTGGCGCTGGGCGTTGCCTTGGCGCGGTCGTTGTTCGCGCCCGCGGTGGGTGCGGCGCTGCTGTACACCGCGACGGCGTTGCTGACGGCCGGGCGGGCGGACCCGTACGGCGTGGTGGCGTTGGCGCTGGTGCTGCTGGTCGTGCTCGGGTGGCTGCTGATCGACCGCGCCGAGGCGGGACGGCGGATCCCGGTCGGCCGACCCGCCGCCGTGCTCGCCGTGCTGGCCGCGGTGACGTTGACGGCGTCCGTGCTGCCCGGCGCGGGGGCGTTCGAGCCGCGCGAGCTGGTGCGGCCGCCGATCACCGACGTGGCCGTGACGAGTCCGTTGCCGCGCCTGGCGTTCTGGGCCGGGATCGGTGACACGGAACTGCTGCGGGTGCGCGGTCCGGAACGGCCGCTGCGGCTGGTGGCGCTGGCCGACTACACCGGGGCGACCTGGCGGGCGGCGTCGCTGTACGGGCCGATCGGCGCGGTCGCGGACCCCGACCTGCCGCCGGGGGCGCGGGTGGCGGCGTCGACGATCGACGTCACGGTCGGCGCGCTGGGCGGCACGTGGCTGCCCGCGATCGGCAGGCCGACCGCCGTCAGCCTCGACGGCGCGGCGGTGGACACGGACTCCGGATCGCTGGTGCTGCCGGGAGAACTGGCGCCGGGACTGCGGTACGAGATGAGCGGGACCGTCGACACCCCCGACGACGCCGACCTCGCGAAGGCGTCCGTGCCGACCGGACCGTCCGTCCGCCGGTACCTGGCGCTGCCCGGTCTGCCGTTCTCGCTGGGCGAGTACGCGCGCAAGTCCGTGGCGGGCGCGCGCACGCCGTACGAGCAGGCGGTCGCGATCGAGCAGGTGGTCCGGCTGGGCCGCAAGCCGGACGTGGAGGCCCCGGTCGGGTCGTCGTACGCGCGCTTGGAGACGTTCCTGTTCGGCGCGGAGGGACAGTCGGGCGCGAACGCGGGCACCGCGGAGCAGTTCGCGTCGGCGTTCGCCGTGCTCGGCCGCGCGGTCGGCCTGCCGACCCGTGTCGTGGTGGGGTTCCAGCCCGTGCCCGAGGGACCGGACGGGGTGCGCGTGGTGCGCGGGAGCGACGCCACGGCGTGGCCCGAGGTGTACTTCTCGGGGTGGGGCTGGGTGCCGTTCGACCCGGTGTCGGGCACCGGCTCCGGCCCGAGCCCGGCGTCGAAGCGGGAGGTCCTGGACCGCCTCGCGTCGGTCACCGCGACCCCGACGACCCCGCAGTCCGCACCCCCGCCGCCACCGTTGGCGCAGCCCACGGCTCCGGTCGCCGCACCACCCGCGACGCCGAGCGGACCACCGTTCTTCCTGCTGGCGATTCCCTTGGTGCCCGTGGCTTTCCTGCTGTCACTGCGCGGCGGCCGTCGCTTGCGCCTGCGTCGTGCGGGCGCACCCGGCGCGTGGGCGTACGTGCTGGACTCGCTGCTGCTGGCGGGCCGCACACCGCGACGGGACCGGGCGGCCCCGGACATCGCCCGCTCGCTGGCCACCGTCGCCCCGTCCGCCGTGCCGTTGGCGGAGTTGGCCGACCGGGCGGCTTTCGGGCCCGGCCGAGCCGACGACCCGGAGGCGTGGCGCATGGCACTGGACGTGCGCAAGGGCCTGCGCCGCGTCGTCCCGTGGTACCGGCGGCTGTTCTGGTCCCTCGACCCGCGCCCGCTGCGCCGCCGCTGAACGGGCCTACTCGGGGTCCTCCACCGGCGGCTTCAGCACCTCCGGCTGGTCCTCCCGGTTCTCGTCCGCGTTTTCGTCGGGCTCGGCGACGTCGTTCTCGCCGAGACGGGGATCGGGCGTGTAGGGAGCGGTCATGCGAACGGGGTACACCGCCCGCGTCCGCCGCACACCTTCGTGGCGGGGGTGTTTGCCGCCCGACCGCCTCGGGTACCGCGAACAGGTGTTCGAGCGGAAGGAGACGGCCATGACCGGAACGCCGGAGAAGGACCCCGAGGAGTGGACGACCGGGGACGAGCCCATGACCGGCCCGCAGGAGTCCTACCTGCACACCCTCGCCCGCGAGGCGGGGGAGGACGTTCCCGACGACCTCACCAAGGCCGGGGCGTCGGAGCTGATCGACCGGTTGCAGCAGGAGACCGGCCGGGGCGTCTGACAGCGCGTGGCGTAACGGTGCGCTGACTGGCTGCGACGTACTGCCGAGTGGTTCGGCGTCGTCGGGGAGCAGGTGCACCGTTGCCTCACGTGACCTTCGTGCACGGGATCGGGAACAAGCCGCCCGCTGACGACCTGCTCGGGTCGTGGCGGGGGGCGTTGGCGGACGTCGGGTCCGACCTGGCGACCCGTGGCGTGTCGTCGTCGCTGGTGTACTGGGCGGACCTGCTCTACGCCACGCCGGTGCGGGGTGCGGTGTACGAGAGTGCCGAGGACCCGGAGATCGCCGAGGTGCCGGACGTCGGGATGCTGTGGGCCGCGCGCGCCGAGGACGACGAGGCGGTGTTCATCCGGGAGCTGGCGGACGCCATCGGGTACGACCCGCTCGCGGCCGACGCGCCCGCCGTCGTGGGGGACGAGCTGTTCGAACGGGTTCCGCTGCCGTGGTTCCTCAAGCGGCGGCTGATGAAGGTGTTCCTCCGCGACGTGCACCACTACCTGTTCGACACGAGGTTCAGCCCGCGGCCGGGCGAGGAGTACTCGATCCGCCGCGACATCCGGGCCCGCGTGGTCGAGGCGTTGGCCGCGGGTGCGCGGAAGACCGGGCCGCACGTGGTCGTCGCGCACAGCCTCGGATCGGTGATCGCCTACGACTGCCTGCGCCGGGTCGCGGACTGCCCCCGCGTCGACGGGCTCGTCACGATCGGCAGCCCGCTCGGCCTCGACGAGGTCCAGGACCGGCTGCGGCCCGAGTGGAGCCGCGCCGACGGGTTCCCCGACGTGGACCGCTGGGTCAACGTCTACGACCGGCTCGACCCGGTGGTGGGCCTCGATCCCGTGCTGGGCAACGACTTCCGCCGCGGCGGGACGGACGTCGTCGAGGACGTCCACCAGGCCAACCGCGGCGCGTGGCGGCACAGCGCCACCAAGTACCTGGCGGGAGAACCCTTCCGGCGCGTGCTCGACGAGATGGTGGGGCTGTGACCTGGGACCGGGCCACGTCACCCGACGAGCTGGTCACGGCCGTCGACGCGCTCGACCAGCGGCGCGTCCGGGACCTGTGCGCCGCGCTCGTCACCCACCTGGGCCGCGACGAGACGCCGTACCCGGTGCGCCAGGCGCGGCGGATCCTGCGGACGTTGCGGGGCAAGCGCTACTTCCGCGACCTCCGCGAGGTCGCCGACGCGTTCCTCCAGGCGGGCACGACCGACGCCACGATCCGCAGGCAGTACGCGCAAGCGTTGCTGGACCAAGGAATCCTCACCGCCGCGGTCGCCGTGCTGGAGGACCTCCTGGCGGATCCGGGCGGTTCGGCCACCGAACGCGGCGAGGCCCGCGGCCTGCTCGGCCGCGCGTACAAGCAGATGTACCTGCGCACGTCCCCGACGCCCGGAGCGCGTGGGCGGCTGATCGTCGAGCGCGCGATGGCCGAGTACGGCCGGGTGTACGAGGAGACCGGCAGCGTGTGGCACGGCATCAACGTCGTCGCCCTGCTGCACCGCGCCCGCCACGACGGCCTGGACCTGCCCGGCGACCCCCGCGCCTTGGCCCAGCAGATCCTCGACAGCATCGACGAGTTCGGCCCGGCGGCGAGCACGTGGGACCACGGGACGGCCGTCGAGGCGTGCCTCGCGCTCGGCGACGCCAAGGAGGTGCTCACCAGGCTCGACGCCTACCTCGACCAGCGGCCCGGCCCGTTCGAGATCGCCAGCCTCCTCCGCCAGGTGCGGGAGGTCTGGGGCCTCGACGTGACGACCCCGCCCGGCACCCACGTGATCCCGCTCCTGCACGCCGCGCTCCTGTTGCGCCGCAAGGGAGCCGACATCAGCGTCGGCCCCGACGAGATGGCCACGCTCGACCACGTCGACGACGAGTTCGAGCGCGTCCTCGGCACCGAACGCTTCGAAAGCCTCCGCTGGTACCGCACGGGCTTGGAGCGTTGCCGCGCCGTAGCCCGCGTCGAGGACGCCCTGGAAAACGGCCAGGGCACAGGCTTCCTGGTCGACGGCCCCGCCCTGCACCCGTCGTTCCCACCCGTGGTCCTCGTGACGAACGCCCACGTCCTCGCCACCGACACCCAAGCGGCCCTGCGCCCGGACGAAGCCCGCATCACCTTCCGCGCGCTGGACACCGACAACGGCCCGTTCCACGTCACCCGCGTCCTCTGGACCTCCCCACCCCACGAACTGGACACCACGGTCGTCGAACTGGACGACACCCCACGCCAGTCCACCCGCTGCCCGATAGCCGCCCACCGCCCACTCCTGGACGTCGACCCACCCCCACGCGCCTACGTTATCGGCCACCCAGGCGGCACCGAACAACCCATGTTCTCGTTGCGCGACAACCGCTTGCTCGACCACGACGACGCCCTCCTGCACTACCGCACCCCCACCGAACACGGCAGCTCGGGCAGCCCGGTCTTCAACCGCCTGTGGGAGGTGATCGCCCTGCACCACAAGGGCGGCAAGAACATGCGCAGACTCAACGGCACCCCCGGCACCTACCCGGCCAACGAGGGCGTGTGGCTCGACCGCATCAGGCGCGAGATCGCCGTGGCGTTGGACTAGCCCATGGTCGTGCAGGTGCGGGCGGAGGCGCCGCGTTGGGTGCTCGGGTCGTCGAGGCCGATCGCGAGGACCTGGAAGCAGTAGCGCCTGGTGGTGTCCAAGCCCTCCAGGACGTGGGTGGTGGTGCCCGCGGTGACGGTGATCAGCGGGTCGGGTTTCTTGCCGGTCACGTCTACCAGCACGAACTGGGCCTTGCCGCCGCTGGGGTCGGTCCAGGCCAGTTCGACGCTGGTCGGGCCGAGAACCTCGACGCGGTTGAGAGCGGGGGAGAACGTGGGGTCCACGCCCGCGGGGACGCTGGCGCTGGTGGGGGGGGCCTCGGTGGTCGTGGAAGCGGCGGGGGTGGTCGTCGTGGTGGCGGGGGTGGCCTGCTGGTCCGGGGAGCCGCCGGTGAGGACCACGCCCAGCACCGCGCCGACGATCACGGCCACGATCGCCAGTGGCACCAGCCAGCGGGCGTGGCGGCGAGGACGTGGGGCGTCGTCGGTGACGGGGGAGAGGAACGTCGGGCTGGTGCTGGGCTCCGGGCTGGTGTGCCTAGCCGGAGGCGGAGTCGGCTCGTGGTGAACGGCGGCAACGGCCGGAAGGGCGGGAGTGACGGGGGCCGCGGGGGCGACGGGGAGTGGGGCGGCCAAGGGGACGACGGCCTGAGTGGGGTCCGGGTCCGGTGGGCTGTGGTCCTGGACCGGGGGTGGAGGGGACGCGTTCGTCGGGCGGGGGCCGAAGTCGGGGACTTCCGGTTCGGCCGGGTGGTGGCGGACGGTCAGGTCGGCCAGCTGTTCGGCCCACGACGCGGGTTCCTCGGGGGTGGCCGCCACGGGCTCGGGCCTGGCCACGGCCGGGCGGGGGCCGAAGTCGGGGAGTTCCGTCGGGCCCTCGGGGAACACCGGGGCCGGGGCGAGGGGGAGCACCGCCCTGGTGCTGTCCGGGTCCACAGTGGACGGAGTCGGTGCCCAGGCGGTGTCGACGACGGCCAGCGCGGCGCGCAGGGAAGCGGCGTCGGGGTAGCGGTCCTCACGGGCCTTGGCGAGGCAGCGGTCGATGATCGCGGCCAACGCCGGTGGCACGTCGGCACGGGTCAGCGTGCGCGGGAGGCCGGAGCGGACCCGGCCCAGGTAGCCCAGCATCGAGTCGTCGGGGTCGTCCGAGGCCGAGGCCGAGGCGAACGGCGGCCTGCCGTCGAGCAGCGTGAACAGGGTCGAGCCGAGCGACCACAGGTCGTCGGAGGCGGCGGGTTTCTCGCCGTCCACCATCTGCGGCGCGGCGTGCCGGTAGCTGACCATCTGCAACGACGCCGAGTGGCCCGCGTCGACCGCGCGGGCGATGCCGAAGTCGGCCAGCACGTACGACGTCGGCAGCGCCAGGACGTTCTGCGGCTTCACGTCCCGGTGCAGCACGCCCTGGCCGTGCGCGAACGCCAGCGCGTCGGCGACGGCGATGCCCGCGGCGACCACCTCGGTCACCGGCAGCGGCCCGCGCTGCACCAGCCGGTCGTGCAGCGACCCCAGGTCGTGGTACTCCATGACGATGCACGGCCTGCCGTCCACCACGCCGGTGTCGAGCACCGTCACGATGTGCGGGTGCTGCCTGCCCAGCCGGACGGTGATCTCCAGTTCGCGGCGGAACCGGGCCAGCGTGGCGTCGTCGCGGGCCTCCAGGACCTTGATCGCCACGTCCCGGCCGAGCCCGTCCTGGCGGGCCCGGTACACCCGGCCCTCGCCGCCCTGCGCCACCAGCCGGAAGTCGCTGTACCCGGCGAGCGCGACACCGCTCGGCGCGGCCGGTCGCGGCGCCCAGGCCATCAGCTCGTCGTCAGTCGCCACCCCCGGATCCTACGACGGCTCCGGCGTCACGGAGCCCGCGGTGATCTCGCCCGCGCAGTGCGCGCAGACGAGCCGGGCGTCGGTGATCTCGCCGCACGCGTGGTGGCGCAGCACGATCGGCGGCCCGTCCGGCCCGGCCAGGTGCGCGTCACCCCACTTCATCAGCGCCACGATCGCCGGGAACAGGTCGCGCCCCCGGTCGGTCAGCCGGTACTCGTGGTGCTCCTCGGTGGGCACGCGGTCCAGCAGCCCGGCGTCGACGAGCGTCCGCAGCCGCGCGGACAGCGTCGGCTTGGGGATGCCCAGGTTGCGGCTCAGTTCGCCGAACCGCCGCACCCCGAAGAACGCCTCGCGCAGGATCAGCAGCGTCCAGCGCTCGCCGACGAGCGCGAGCGCCCGCCCGACGGAGTCCGCGTCGAACCGCTGCGGCAGGTCGTGCGCCACTCACACCACCGCGGCCAGCACCCGGCGCCCGGCCGGGTCGTCGGCGGTGGACGGCGCGATCCCCACGTGGTCCGCGCCCGCCCGGTGGTAGTCGGCGATCCGGTCCCTGACGACCTCGGCCGACCCGAGCGCGCACACGGCGTCCAGCAACGACCGCGGCACGACCAGCTCGTTGCGCGACACCCCCGTTTTCGCTTGCGCCACCAGGGTTTCGTGGCCGAGGTCGACGAACATCTCCGCGTACCCCGGCGCGCGCAGGTACAGCGCGAGCTGCTGCGACACCTGCCGGATCGCGTCCGGACCGGGCTCCAGCGCCGCCGTGACCCACACCGAGAGCCGCGGCCGAGGCCGCCCGGCCCTCGCCGCGTGCGCGTCCACGACCGAGCGCACCCGCGCCACCTGCTCGGGCGTCACGAGGTTCAGCACCACCTCGTCCGCTTCCTCGGCCGCGACCCGCAGCATCGCGGGCCCGAACGCCGCCACGGTCACACCCGCCTCCGGCACCGGCTGCCGCAACCGGAACCCGTGCGCCCGAACGTGATCACCGTCCACGTCGATCCGCCGCCCGGCCAGCAGGTCGCGCACCGCACGCACCGTCTCGCGCATCCGCGGCGCGGCTCCCGCCCACGGCCGGTCGTGCCACCCGGTCACGATCGCCGGACTCGACGCCCCCAGCGCCAGGTCCACCCGCCGCCCGGTCAGCCCCGCGACCGACGACACCCCGAGCGCCAACGCCACCGGACTCCGCACCCCGGCGGCCAACGGCCCGACGCGCAACGCGATCCCGTTGGTGCGCAAGCCGATCGCGGTCGCCAGCGCGAATGCGTCGAACGTCGCCATCTCCCCGATCCACAGGGTCGGGAACCCGAGCCGGTCCGCCTCGACCGCGATCTCCACCGCCTCCCCGTCCGGCCGGTCCAGCCAGTAGGGGAGGACCACGCCGACGCTCACAGCTGCTCCGTCCGCGTGGGCAGCCCGAGCAGCAGCCGCCCGGTTAGCTCGTAGCTGGCCGGGTTCACCTGGAAGTGCGCGGTAGCGGTGTGCGCGTCCCGAAAACGCCGCTGCAACGGCGAATCCGCGTAGATCGCCGTCCCGGCCCCGAGGTCGTACATCGCCGCCACGACCTCGGCGGCGGTCCGAGTCGCGTGCGTCGCGGCCAACCGCAACCCGAGCCGCGCCTCCACCCGGTCCCCGGTCTCCCGCCACGCCTGCTCGACCGCGTCGAACACCAGCAACCGAGCCGCCCGCAACGCCGCTTCCGCCCGCGCCACAGCGACCTGCGTCTGCGCCCGGTCAGCCAACGACTTGCTGGAACCGAGCGTCCGCTTCCCACCCGCCAACGCCGTCAGGTCGTCGATCGCCCCCCGAGCGTTGCCCAACGCCGCCACGGCGATCGACAACGCGAAGAACCCGAAGATCGGAAACCGGTACAACGCCCCAGGCTGAACGGGCTCCTCCAACACCGACAACACCCGGTGTGACGGCACGAACACCTCCCGCGCCACCGCGTCGTGACTACCAGTCCCTCGCAACCCGCTGGTGTGCCACGTGTCCAGCACCTCCAACTCGGCCTTGGGCAGAGCGGCGACCCGCAGTTCCCCACCATCGACCACACACCCGGCGAACAACCAGTCAGCGTGGGTGATCCCGCTGCAAAACCCCCACTGCCCCGACACCACGATCCCGCCGTCAACGCTCACCGCACGCCCCCGCGGCGCCCACACCCCAGCAGCCACGACGTCAGGAGACTCGAACACCTCCCGCGCCCCCTCAGCAGGCAGGTACGCGGCCAACAAACTGCTGGTCGCCGCGATCGACACGCACCACCCGGTGGACGCGTCCCCACGAGCCACAGCCTCGGCCGACCGCAGGATCACCTCCGGCGACAACTCCGGCCCCCCGAACACCTCCGGCAGCCCAGCCCGCAACAGCCCGCTCTCCACCAAGGCGGCCACCACCTCAGGCGCCAACGCCCGCCCAGCCTCGGTCTGAGCAGCGAACTCCCGCGCCACCTCGGCGACACCCACAGCGGACTCGATCACGACACCTCCAGGACCAGGTAGGTTCAAAATCTTTACCGCCCTGCCAGCATCGAGTCAAGCTAACGTCAACTCCACCACGTCAAGTCCGACCGGCATCCGCCGCACCTCGACCACGTCCCGGAAAACCGCTCCACCAGCGCCCCAAGAGCGATCTCGGCCTCCATCCGCGCAAGATGCGCCCCCAGGCAGAAGTGCACCCCCCGCCCGAACGACAGGTGCCGAACCGGCTCACGACGCGGCTCGAACACGCCAGGCTCCACGAACACCTCGGGATCACGATTAGCGTCCACCACAACCCGCTGTCCAGCCTCGACAACGTGCCCACCCAGCGTGGTCCGCCGCGTGACGAACCGATCCGTCCCACCAACCGGCGGCAACAACCGCAACACCTCACCCACCACGCCAGCCAGAAGCTCCGGCTCCGCCGCAACCCACTCAACGCCACCGGATCGCTCCCCAACCACAACACCGCGTGGGCAATCAGCGAAGTCGTGGCCTCATGCCCGTTGACCAGCAACAACGTGCAGAAGTTCAGCAACTCGTCATCACTGAGCCGACTCCCATCAGGCTCGGCACCACGAAAGGACGCAACGCCCTGACAGCCCGAGGCGTGAACACCCGACCAACCAGCCGACGCAACGTGTGATGCCGCCACAAGAACCAAACCCCGAGCGATTAAAAGGGCAGCCCAAGACAACGTAATGGCCCACCATCCAGGCGCAGGGGAAAATGGTGACCAGAAGCAGGCCCAAGGCAAACGTAGTAACCCACCACCCAGCCACAGGGTCGACTGGCGACCATGCTGGAACTACCAGCCGCAGGCCACGGAACGTGGCCGATTTGACATGGGGATTTCGGCCTTAAACTGGTTGTCGGGCGGGACTCTTTATGGACCGCCTTTTGAGCCCGACCAAGG
>NZ_JBHYHC010000081.1:0-41858 GCF_042738955.1 Umezawaea sp. NPDC059074 | reverse complement strand
GCGTCAGCCTGACCGTCCCGGAAGGGGAGGTCGTCGGGCTCGTCGGCGAGTCCGGCTCCGGCAAGTCCACGCTCGCGCGGGCCGCCGTCGGCCTGGCCCCGCTGGCGGGCGGCCGGATCACCCTCGGCGGCGCGCCGGTCCCGACCCGCGGCAGGCCCCGGCCGTTGCAGATGGTGTTCCAGGACCCGTACTCCTCGCTCGACCCGCGGATGACGGCGGGCGAGAGCGTCACCGAGGCGATGCCGCCCGGCGGCTCGCGGGCCGAACGGCGGGCGGAGGTCGAACGGCTGCTGGACCTGGTGCACCTCGACCCGGTCTGCGCGGGCAGCGTCCCGTCGCGGCTGTCCGGCGGTCAGCGGCAGCGGGTCGCGCTGGCACGGGCGTTGGCCGCCCGTCCCCGCGTGATCATCGCCGACGAGATCACCTCCGCGCTGGACGTCTCGGTCCAGGGGGCCGTGCTCAACCTCGTCCGCGAACTCCAGCGCGAACTCGGCCTCACGATCCTGTTCATCTCCCACAACCTCGCGGTGGTCCGCTACGTCGCCTCGCACGTCGCCGTGCTGCGGCACGGCCGGGTCGTCGAGCAGGGACCCGCCGACCGGGTGCTCACCGAGCCCTCCCACGACTACACCCGCGCACTGCTCGCCGCCGTGCCCGGCCGACCCACGCCAAGGAGCCAGTGATGACCCGACGGACGCGCGTCGAGGACCTGACCGACATCGTGGTCCCGTCGCAGCCGGCGCTGTCGCCGGACGGCGGCCGGATCGCCTACGTGCTGCGGAGCCAGGACGCCGAAGGCGACCGGGCCGTCGACGAGCTGTGGCTGGTCGACACCGACGGCGGCCCGCCCCGCCGCCTCACGTCCGGCCCGGCCGACGCCGCGCCCGCGTGGTCGCCGGACGGGACGCGGCTGGCGTTCCTGCGCGACGGGCAGGTCGCCGTGCTCGAGGCCGGGGGAGGGGAGCCCGAGCGCGTGACCGACCTGCCGCTCGGCGCGGGCGCGCCGCGCTGGAGCCCGGACGGTCGGCGGCTCGCGTTCACCGCGCCGGTCGACCCGAGCGGGGGCGCGCGGGGGCCGATGGTCACCGACGGCCTCGACTACCAGGCGGACGGCCGGGGGATGTTCGGCCTGGTCCGCCCGCAGGTGCACGTCGTCGACCCGGCGAGCGGCGTGGTCCGGCAGTTCACCGACGGGCCGCACGGCGCGGGCGATCCGGCGTGGTCCCCGGACGGCACGGCCCTCGCGTTCACCCGCAAGACCGACGACGACCTGCGCCACCGCACGCCCGTTCAGGTGCTGGAGGTGGACGACCCGCACGCCCGGCCGCGCGTGGCCGCGTTCGCCGACGGCGTGGCGTCCACAGTGGACTGGACGGCGGACGGGGCTGCCCTGCTGGTGGTCGGCTGGCCCGGCGACCCGGTCGCCCACGCCCGGCTGTTCCGGGTGGAGGGCGACGAGGTCACCGACCTGTCCGGGGCGCTGGACCGCAACGTGATGCCCGGCGCGACCGCGTACCCCGGCGGTCTGCCGCGCGAGCACGACGGCCGGGTGTGGTTCTGCCTGCGCGACCACGGCTGCACGCACCTGTGGTCCGTCGCCCTCGACGGCACGGACGCCTGCCCGGTCGTCGACGGCGCGGGGCGGGTCGTCTCCGGGCTGTCGGTCGCCGGAGGCCGCGCGGCGGTGGCGTTGGCCACGCCCGCGTCCTACGGCGAGATCGCGGTCGTCGACCTGGCGACCGGGGCGGAGACCGTGCTGACCGACCACAGCGCGGGAATCGACCTCCACCCCCGTGAGGAGCGGTGGTTCACCATCTCCGACGGCACCGCCGTGCAGGCGTGGCTGACGCACGACCCCGCGCGCACCGGGCCCCGACCGGTGCTGCTCGACGTGCACGGCGGCCCGCACAACGCGTGGAACGCCGCGGCCGACGAGATGCACCTGTACCACCAGGAACTCGTCGACCGGGGCTGGGCGGTGCTGCTGGTCAACCCGCGCGGCAGCGACGGGTACGGCGAGGCGTTCTACGACGGCGTCCGCGGCGCGTGGGGTGTCGCGGACGCCGCCGACTTCCTGGAACCGCTGGACGTGCTCGTCGCGGAGGGCTTCGCCGATCCCGACCGGCTCGCGGTCGCGGGGTACAGCTACGGCGGCTTCATGGCGTGCTGGCTGACCGGCCACGACGACCGGTTCGCCGCGGCAGTCGCGGGCGGCCCGGTCAGCGACCTGGTGAGCATGGGCGGCACTAGCGACGACAGCCACTTCCTCAGCGTCTACGAACTCGGCGGCACGCCGTGGCAGGAGCCGGAGAGGTACGCCGCCATGTCCCCGCTCACGCGGGTGTCCCACGTCCGCACCCCCACGCTGGTGATCCAGGGCGCGAACGACCTGACGTGCCCCATCGGCCAGGCCCAGCAGTGGCACACCGCGCTGCGCGAACAGAGCGTGCCGACCCGGCTGGTCGTCTACCCGGACGCCTCGCACGTGTTCATCCTGCTCGGGCCGCCCTCGCAGCGCGTCGACTTCAACCACCGCGTGCTCGACTGGTTGGAGCGGCACGTCACCCGCGCCGGTCGGGCCCCGCTCGACGCCGCCCACTGGCAGCACCGGCTGACCCGGCTCGCCGAGCGCCACTCCGTGCCCGGCGCGCAGCTCGGCATCCTCCGGCTGGACACCGACGAGCTGGTCGAGGTCGCGCACGGCGTGCTGCACGTCCGCACCGGCGCGCCGGTCGCCACCGACTCGCTGTTCCAGATCGGCTCGATCACCAAGGTGTGGACGGCGACCGTGGCGATGGCGCTGGTCGACGAAGGGCTGTTCGACCTGGACACCCCGGTCGTCGACCTGCTGCCGGAACTGCGGCTCGCCACCCCCGACGTCACGAAGTCCGTCACGATCCGGCACCTGCTCACCCACACCAGCGGCATCGACGGCGACGTCTTCACCGACACGGGTCGCGGTGACGACTGCCTGGAGCGCTACGTCGACGTCCTCGGCGAGGCCGGGCAGAACCACCCGGTCGGCGCGACCTGGTCCTACTGCAACTCCGGCTACTCCCTGCTGGGCCGGGTGGTCGAGAAGGTCACCGGGCGGACGTGGGACCAGGCGATGCGCGAGCGGCTGTTCACGCCGCTCGGGCTCGACCACACCGTGACGCTGCCGGAGGAGGCGCTGCTGTTCGGCGCGGCCACCGGCCACGACGAACGCGACGGCGAGCTGGTCCCCGTGCGGGCCTGGGGTCTGCCGCGCTCGCTCGGCCCGGCCGGGCTGGTCACCTCCACGGTCGCCGACGTGCTCGCGTTCGCCCGCATGTACCTGCTCGGCGGAGAGGGCGTGCTGAGCGCGGAGAGCGCCGCGGCCATGACCGCGCACCAGACCGACCTGCCCGACCGGCTCGTCCTCGGCGACTCGTGGGGACTGGGCTGGATCCGCTTCGGCTGGGACGGCCACCGGCTGTACGGCCACGACGGCAACACCCTCGGCCAGGCGGCGTTCCTGCGCGTGCTGCCGGAGCAGGGGCTCGCCGTCGCGCTGCTCACCAACGGCGGCCACACCCGCGACCT
The DNA here is from genome assembly GCF_042738955.1 of Umezawaea sp. NPDC059074. NCBI lineage: Bacteria > Bacillati > Actinomycetota > Actinomycetes > Pseudonocardiales > Pseudonocardiaceae > Umezawaea > Umezawaea sp. NPDC059074. The sequence goes on along the minus strand of NZ_JBHYHC010000081.1, from coordinate 38,294 downwards.
CTACCAGGACCTCTACCGCGAGGTCTTCGCCGAGGTCGCGGGCGTCGAGATGCCCCGGCCGTTCGCGCCGCCCGCGGAACCCGTGGAGGTCGACGTGGAGCCGTACGTCGGCGTGTACGAGCGGTCCGGCGTGCGGATGGAGGTCGAGAACGGCTCGGACGGGCCGCTCCTGCGGACGACGATCACCGGCCCGCTCGCGGCGCTGGTGCCGGACCCGGTCGAGGAGCACCCGCTGGTCCCGGCCGGTCCCGCGCTGTTCGCGGTCAAACCGCCGGAGGCCGAGACGTGGGCGCCGGTCACCTTCTACGAGCTGCCGACCGGCGAGCGGTACCTGCACTTCGGTGTCCGCGCCACGCCGAAGGTGTCCTGATGGAGGACTTCCTCGCCGACGTGCGGGCGCTGGTCGAGTGCGAGTCGCCGTCCAGCGACCTGGCCGCCGTCGCCCGCTCGGCCGATGTGGTCGCGCGGATCGGCACGGCCCGCCTGGGCGTCGAGCCCGAGAGGATCGTGCTCGACGGCCGGACCCACCTGCGCTGGCGGCTCGGGTCGACGCCGTCACGGGTGCTGCTCCTCGGCCACCACGACACCGTGTGGCCGCTCGGGTCGCTGGCCACCCGCCCGTACTCGGTCGAGGGCGGGGTGCTGCGCGGACCGGGCTGCTTCGACATGAAGGCCGGGCTGGTGATGGCCTTCCACGCGGCCGCGGGACTGGACGGCGTGACGCTGCTCGTGACCGGCGACGAGGAGATCGGCTCGCCGAGCTCTCGCGCACTGGTCGAGGAGGAGGCGAAGGCGGCCGTCGCCGCGCTCGTGCTGGAGGCGTCGGCCGACGGCGGCGCCCTCAAGACGGAGCGCAAGGGCGCGTCGTCCTACGAGGTGCGGCTGACCGGCCGGGCCGCCCACGCCGGCCTCGAACCCGAGCGCGGGGTGAACGCGACCCTCGAACTCGCCCACCAAGTGCTGGCCGTGAGCGCCCTTGCCGACCTGGCGAGGGGCACGACGGTCACGCCCACCACCGCTCGTTCCGGCACGACCGCCAACACGGTGCCCGCCTCGGCGTCGTTCGCGGTCGACGTCCGCGCCCGGACCGCCGCGGAGCAGCACCGCGTGCACCGGGCGATCCGCGCCCTGCCGCCGGTGCTGCCGGGCGCGACGATCGAGGTGCTGGGCGAGGTGAACCGGCCGCCGCTGGAGGCGGTCGCGTCGGCGGCGCTCTACGACCGGGTCCACGACCTCGCCCTGCGGCTCGGGCTGCCCGCGCCGACCTCGGCCGCCGTCGGCGGCGCGTCCGACGGCAACCTCACCGCGGGCGTGGGCACCCCGACGTTGGACGGCTTGGGCGCGGTCGGCGGTGGGGCTCACGCCGAGGACGAGCACGTGCTGGTCGACCACCTGCCCGGCCGGACCGCGCTGCTGCGCGCCCTGGTCGAGGACCTGCTGGCGGCGGACCTCGGCTGACCTGTCGGATCCGACGAACCGCGCCCGTCGATCCGGTGCGATCCGCCTAGCGGGCGTTCGGGCCTCGGCCTACCGTGACCGCATGAGGCACTCGCGCGGGAGCCTGGGCCGGGTGCTCGACGACCTGGGCGCGACCCTGCTCGACCTCGTGCACGGCGATCGGGACCGGGCGGGCGAGATCAGCGGCGTCGTCATCCACGACCCGCTGGACCAGCCGGTCCTCTCACCGCACGCGCTCGTGCTCGGCGTCGGCGTGGAGGATCCGGAGCAGATCGTCGGCCTGCTGCACGCCCTCGGTCGTCAGCGTGCGGCGGCCCTCGTGCTGCGGGCCCCGGTCGCCCTCCCCGACGAGGTGCGCTCGGCCGCCGACGACGCGGGCGTGGCCGTGCTCGGGTTGAGCAGGGGAGCGCCGTGGAGCCACCTCGGCGAGATGCTCCGGTCGTTGCTCGCCGAAGGCGCCGAGCGCGAGGACTCGCTCGGCGGCCTGCCCGCGGGCGACCTGTTCGCGGTCGCCAACGCCATCGCGTCGCTGCTCGACGCGCCGGTCACGCTGGAGGACCGCGCTTCCCGGATCCTCGCGTTCTCCGGCCGCCAGGACGAGGCCGACCCGTCGCGCGTCGAGACCATCCTCGGCCGCCAGGTGCCGGAGCGGATCTCGCGCATCCTGCGCGAGCGCGGGGTGTTCCGCGACCTGTTCCGCGGCGACCAGCCCGTCGTCATCGACCCCATCCCGGACGGCAAGGGCGGGTTCACGCTGCCGCGCGTCGCCATCGCCGTGCGGGCGGGAGACGAGGTGCTCGGCTCGATCTGGGCGGCCGTGCCCGGTCGGCTCAGCCCGGAGCGCGACCGGGCGCTGCGGGAGTCGGCGAAGCTGGTGGCGCTGCACCTGCTCCGGGTCCGGGCGGGCGCGGACGTGCGGCGGCGCGTGCGGGCGGATCTGCTCGGCTCGGCGCTGGAGGGAGGCGCGGGCGCGGGGGAGGCGCTGGAACGGCTGGGCCTCGCGGGTCGGTCGCTGCTGGTGCTGGGCGTCGGGCTGGTCGAGCACGAGTCCGTCAGCGCGGCGGCCGTGCACGACCTCCAGCGGCTCGGCGACGCGTTCGCCCTGCACCTCGCCGCGATCGACCCCCGCTCGGCCGCCGCGGCGCTCGGCGACGTCGTCTACGGCCTGCTCCCGCCGACCGGCGCCGACGACAAGGCGGGGACCCGCGCGGAGCGGATCCTCCAGGACTTCCTCGATCGGGTCGGCGACCGCCTGCCCGCCGTCGCTGCGGCGGGTCCGGTCGCGCTCACGCTGTCCGGTGTCGCCCACAGCCGTTCCTGCGTGGACCGCGTGCTGCGGGTGCTGCGCGAGGGCCGGGTCGGCCGTCGGGTCGGCAGCCTCGACGAACTCCAGGGCGAGGCGCTGGTCATCGAGCTGCGGGACCTCGCGGCGGCCCGCGGCGACGAGCCGACCGGCGCGCTCGCCCGGCTGCTCGACTACGACCGCGAGCACCGCACCGCGCTGGTCGAGACGCTGCGGGCCTGGCTGGACGCCTTCGGTGACGTGGCCGCGGCCGCCGAGTCGGTGTTCGTCCACCAGAACACCTTCCGCTACCGGCTGCGCCGGGTCGCCGAGGTGGGTCGCGTCGACCTCGCCGACCCGGACCAGCGCTTCGCCGCCATGCTCCAGCTCCGCGTGGTCCGCGTCGGTTCCACGCTGGAACCGCCGACCGACGTGTGACGCCCCGGCCTCAGCCGACCTGCCGCAGGCCCGCCGCGGCGAGCACCTCGTCGGCCAGTTCGGACGTGGAGAGCCGGTCCGACCGCAGCACGAGCGTCCCGCTCGGCTGGTGCTCGGCGGCGGCCACGGCCGCCTCCACCCGGCCGCGCGCCCACTCGGCCGCCGAGTGGCCGGTCTCCGGGTTGTCGGGGACGGGGGAGCGGGCGACGATCCGCGCCCACAGCACGGGGAAGTCCGCCGCCAGGAACACGTGCAGGACCTCCTCGCCCGCGTCGGCCAGACCGCCGAGGATCTCGGTCCGGTAGTCGTCGCGGACGAGCGACATCGGCACGACGAGCGTGCTCGCGTGGTGCTTGCGCAGCGACACCGCCGTCGCGACGACCAGTTCCCGCCAGCTGGCCAGGTCCTGGAAGTCGTCGTTGGGCGGCAGCCACTTCCACAGCGTGATGCCGAGGTCCTCCGGGTCGAACACGACCGAGTCCGGGAGCCGTCGGCGCAGCTCGGCCGCCAGCGTCGTCTTCCCCGCCCCGAACCCGCCGTTGAGCCAGATGATCATCGCCCCACCGTAGCGGGGAGGGTCGCTAGGCCGTCGTGGCGATTGACACCCCCGGGTCTCCACACCACTCTGGGAGCGCTCCCAGTCGCCGAAACGTCAATGAGGACATCCGACGATGCGCACACGTCTCACGGTTCTGCCTGCCCTGGTGCTGGTCGCCGCGCAGCTCTCCGCGCCGACCGCGACCGCCCAACCCGTCCCCGGCGTGAGCGTGTCGGTCAACGCCCGAGCGGGGTTGGAGACCGTGAGCGACACGGCGGTCGGCGCGAACCACGCGATCTGGGACACGACCCTCGGCACGCCCGAGGTCGCCGACCTGATGAAGGGCGCGGGCGTCCGGGCGCTGCGCTACCCCGGCGGCTCGTACTCCGACATCTACCACTGGCGCGACCACACCGCGCCCGGCGGCTACGTCGCCCCGAACACCGACTTCGACCACTTCATGGCCGGTGCCCAGCGCACCGGCGCGCAGCCGATCGTCACCGCCAACTACGGCACCGGCACGCCCCAGGAGGCCGCCGACTGGGTCCGCTACGCCAACGTGGAGAAGCACTACGGCGTGAAGTACTGGGAGATCGGCAACGAGCTGTACGGCAATGGCCACTACGGCTCGGCGTGGGAGGCCGACGACCACCCGGAGAAGACCCCGGCGGAGTACGCGACCCTCGTGCGGCAGTACGCCGAGGCGATGAAGGCGGTCGACCCGACGATCAAGGTCGGCGCGGTGCTCACCACGCCGGGCGACTGGCCGGACGGGATCACCGCGAGCGGCGACGCGGGCTCGTGGAACCAGGTCGTGCTGTCGATCGCCGGACCGGTCGTCGACTTCGGCATCCTGCACTGGTACCCGACCGGGGCGAACGGCCCCGAGTCGCTGGCGAAGACCGACCGGATCGCCGACTTCACCCGGATGGCCCGCGAGCAGGCGGCCCGGTACGCGCACAAGGACCTGCCCCTCGCGCTGACCGAGGTCAACACCTCGTACGGGATGAACACCCAGCCGGGCGCGCTGTTCGCGGCGGACGCGGTCGCGACCCTGCTGGAGAACGGCGTGTTCACCGTGGACTGGTGGAACGTCCACAACGGACCGACGGCGTTCTCCACGGTCGCCGGGCAGCCCGACTACGCCGACTTCGGCCTGCTCTCCAGCGCCGGGTGCCTCGCCGACGGGACGATCTGCCAGCCCGCCCTCAACACCCCGTTCGCGCCCTACCACGCGCTGGCGATGACCTCGAAGTTCGCCGCGCCCGGCGACCAGCTGATCCGGGCCTCCGCGTCCGACCCGCTGGTCAAGGTGCACGCCACCCGCAAGCGCGACGGCGGCTTGGCGGTCCTGCTGGTCAACCAGGACCCCGACGCGGCGAAGACCGTCACCCTCGACTACGCCGGGTACACCCCGGCCGCGACCGCCCAGGTCTTGAGCTACACCAACGGTTCCACGGGCATCACGACCACGACGGGCGTCAGCGGCTCCACCACGCTCCCGCCGTACTCGCTGACCACGCTCGTCCTGCGCCCCAAGTCGTCGGCCGCCCTGCCCGCCGCGCCGAGCCGCCCCGCCGCGGCCTCGGTCACCGACCACGACGCCACCCTCACGTGGACGCCGACCGCGGCCGGCGTGAAGTACGAGGTGCACCGCCAGGTCGGCGCGACCACCGAGCAGTGGGGCGAGACCACCGGGACCTCGTTCACCGTCCACAACCTCACGGCTGGCACCCGCTACACGGTCACCGTCGTCGCCCGCGACGGCGCGGGCCGCGTCTCGTGGTCGTCCCCGCCGGTCACCTTCACCACCGCGACCCCGTCCGCGTCGACCTGCGCGGTCGCGTTCACCGACACCAACGACTGGGGCAACGGCTTCGTGGGCGCGGTCGACGTCACCAACACGGGCTCCGCGCCGGTGGACTCGTGGACGCTGGGCTTCACCTGGCCCACGGCGTGGCAGCAGGTGTCCAGCGGCTGGAACGGGACGTGGACGCAGACCGGCGCCGCCGTGCAGGTCGTCAACACCGCCGACAACCGCGTCCTCGCTCCTGGGGCCACGACGAACGTCGGCTTCGTCGGCGCCTACCAGGGACCCAACGTGCCGCCGATCGCGTTCACGCTCAACGGCGTGCCGTGCGCGGTGTGGTGACGCGTGAGGGCACTACCCGAGCCGGTCGGACTCCACCCTGGTGGCGGGCGGCAGCGCGGCGGAGCCCAGGAGCGCCAGCTTGTCGGCGGCCTCCGAGCCGGGGTCGGCGTGGTAGACGACGAGCATCACGCCCTCCGTGCCGGCGACGAGCAGCTTCTCCCTGTTCAGGGTGAGGTCGCCGACCAGCGGGTGGTGGAAGGGCATCACCGCGCTGCCGCGGTGGCGCACGTCGTGCCGGGCCCACAGCTTGCGGAACAGGGGACTGGCCAGCGACATCTCGCCGACGAGTTCGATGAACCTCGGGTTGTCGGTGTCGGTGCCGACCGCTTCGCGGAAGCCCGCGACCAGGCCCGCCGCGGCCCGTTCCCAGTCGGGGAACATGGCCTGCTCGGCCGGGTCGAGGAACACGTCCCGCAGCCGGTTGCCGCCGGGCACCAGGCGGGGTGAGAGGGCCGTGGCCAGCGGGTTCGCCACGAGGACGTCGAGGTAGCGGCCCTCGACGAACGCGGGCATCGGCAGCGCCGCCACGAACTTGGCCGTGCCGGGCGGCACGGTCTCCCTCGGCGGGCGGCGGGTGCGGCGGGGCTTGTCGGCGGCGAGCCCGAGCAGGTACGCCCGCGTGTCGTCGTCCAGCCGCAGCACGCGGGCGAGCGCTTCGAGGACCTGCACCGACGGCCTGCGGTCGCGACCGCGTTCCAGCCGCAGGTAGTAGTCGGCGCTGATGCCCGCGAGCATCGCGACCTCCTCGCGGCGCAGGCCCGGCACGCGCCGCACGCCCAGGACGGGGACGCCCGCCTGCTCGGGGGTGACGAGTTCGCGGCGGGCGCGGAGGAAGTCGCCCAGCGGGTTCGGGGCCTCGGTCATACCCTCACGGTAAGGGCGAGGACGGTTCCGTGCCTGGTCCTGCCACACCCCAGGCTGACAGGGGCACTGGCTCGACCTCGGCGGCGGCCGGATCGTCGTGGACGACACATCCCACCGATCACCGGGGCGATCACATGACCACCTCCCAGCAGCGCGTCCTCGTCACCGGCGGGTCCGGTTTCATCGCCGGGCACTGCGTCCTCCAGTTGCTCGACCAGGGCTACCGGGTGCGCACGACCGTGCGGTCCCTCCGGCGCGAGGACGCCGTGCGGACCGTGCTCGCCGACGCGGGCATGGTGAACGGCGACGCCCTGGAGTTCGTCGCGGCCGACCTCACGAGCGACGAGGGGTGGGCCGACGCCGTCGAGGGCTGCGACTTCGTGCTGCACGTGGCGTCGCCCGTGCAGCCCGGCCACGTGGAGAACGAGGACGACGTCATCGTCCCGGCCCGCGACGGGGCGTTGCGGGTGCTGCGCGCGGCTCGTGACGCGGGCGTCCGGCGGGTCGTGCTCACCTCGGCGTTCCACGCCATCGGCTACGGCCACCCGCACGACGACCACACGTTCACCGACGACGACTGGTCCGTGCTCGACGGTCCCGGCATGGACGCGTACGGACGCAGCAAGGTCCTCGCCGAGCGGGCCGCGTGGGACTTCGTGGCCGCGGAGGGGCGTGGGATGGAGCTGACGACGATCCTGCCCGTGGCGGTCATGGGGCCGGTGATGGGCCAGGACGTCTCCGGCGCGAACCACCTCGTGCAGCGCTGCCTGGACGGGCGGATGCCCGGCTTCCCGCACCTGTGGATCCCGGTCGTCGACGTGCGGGACGTGGCGAGCGCCCACGTCCTGGCCATGACCGCGCCCGGCGCGGCGGGGCAGCGGTTCCTCGTCTCCAGCGGGCCGGCGCTCGAGCTGCGGCGGATCGGCGAGATCCTGCGGGACCACCTCGGCGCCGCCGCGAAGCGGGTGCCGACCCGGACCGTCCCCAACGCCGTGGTGCGGCTCGGCGCGGTGTTCAACCGCGAGTTCCGGACCCTCGTGCCCGACCTCGGGTACGTGAAGAAGTTCTCCAGCGAGAAGGCCCGCCGCGTGCTGGGCTGGCAGCCGCGCGCCTCCGAGGACGCCGTCACCGCCGCGGGCGAGAGCCTGGTCCGGAAGTCCCTCGTCGAGGTGTGATGAGTTTCGGGCTCGCCGCGGGTCGGTACTCGTGTCGTACGGACACACCGAGGAGGACCCATGAGCGACTCGACCGTCCCGCCCGTCGTCGACCTGGCCACCTGGCAGGCCGCCCGTGACGAGCTGCTGGTCCGCGAGAAGGCGCACACGCGTGAGGGGGACGCGATCGCGGCGGCCCGCCGCAGGCTGCCGAGAGTGGAGTTCGACGGCAAGGTCGAGGTCGTCGGACCCGACGGCCCGGTCCCGTTCCTGGACCTGTTCCAGGGCCGCGACGAACTCGTGACGTACAAGCACATGTGGTACGACGGCGCGCCCCACCAGGGGCAGTGCGAGGGCTGCACCACCACGGCCTGGCACCTGGACGACGCCGTCTACCTCAACGCGCGCGGCGTCTCGTACGCCGTCGTGACCACCGGCCCGTGGGAGGAGGTCGCGGCGTTCGTCGAGTTCATGGGCTACACGCAGCCCTGGTACTCGGTGCGCGGCGTGGACGAGCCGGTCGGCGGCGAGATGGGGTACCTCAGCGCCTACCTGCGCGACGGCGACCGGGTGTTCCTGACCTACTCCACGACCGGTCGCGGCAACGAGCGGGTCAACTCGTCGATGGGCCTGCTCGACATGACGCCCTACGGCCGCGGCGAGTCCTGGGAGGACGCCCCGGAGAGCAGGCCCGTGCTCGGCAACGTCCTGGAGGGTCACCCGTCGGTGGCGGGCCAGGCGTGCTGGTCCTGGCGCTCGGACGCGGACGGGCACGCCACCTGGGGCCCGACCAGCCGTCCTGTGCCGCAGTGGTCCCGCCCCGGCGCGACCCCCGTGGAGACCCTGGGCCGCACGGGTCCGCACCACTAGCGCCCGAGGTCGTCCAGGTGCGGCCCTGGTCGGGCGTCGCGGTACCGGCCGCCCGCGGCTCTCGGGCCGCGGGCGGTCTCAGGCCTTCGGGGTGAAGAGTTCCGGCGCGGTGCGCCGGGCCGCCTCCAGCAGCATGAGGGCGTGGTCGCGGCGGCGGACGTTGTCGGTCCACTCGTCCGGCTTCAGGGTCGTGTGGACGGTGTCCGCCACCGCGCCCACCAGGTCCGGGGTCCACGGGGCGTGCTCGCCCGCCATCCGGGCGTAGGCCGGGCCCATGACCTCGGCGTGCCGTTCCAGGCCGCCGCGGGTGTTGAGGTCGGCCGTGCTGAACGGCCCGAGCACCGACCAGCGGCGGCCGAGGCCGTGGCTCACGACGAGGTCGAGGTCGGCCGGGCTGATGACGCCGTCCCGGACCAGCGTGTACGCCTCGCGGAGCACCGCGCCCTGGAGGCGGTTGAAGACGAAGCCCTCGACCTCCTTCGCCACGACCACCGGCGTCATGCCCGCGTCCGCCAGCAGGACGCGGGTCCGCTCGACCACGGCGGGGTCGGTGAACGGCGCGGGCACGAGTTCCGCGATCGGCAGCAGGTACGGCGGGTTGCCGGGGTGCACGACCAGGCAGCGCGCCCGGCCGGGCAGGTCGGCGGCGAACCGGGAGCACGGGATCATGGACGTGGAGCTGGCCAGCACGGCGTCCGGTGGCACCAGCTCGTCCAGCTCGGCGAACAGCTCCCGCTTGACGGGCAACGACTCGGCGACGCACTCCTGCACGTGCGGGACGCCGCGGACGGCGTCCGCCAGCGACGACGCGACCCGCACCCGGTCCACCAGCGCGGCGGGCTCCTCGTCCAGCAACCCGTTGTGCCACAGCGAGTCCACTGTGGACCTGACCTCGTCGACGGCGGCGGCGAGCCGGTCGGCCGAGACGTCGAACAGGGCGACCGGGAGCCCGGCGCGCGCGAACACGACGGCCCACGCGACACCGATGCTCCCCGCTCCGACGACCGCCGTCATCGGGCGTTCTTGCGCTGGTAGGCCCGCCACGTCGTGGCCCAGCGCGCCGGGTCGTCCAGGCTCGACCCGTCGATCTGGGCGACGACCTGGTTGTGCGGGGCGGTGCGGACGGTCTCGGGATCGGTACGCCCCTCGGCCAGCACGTGCTCCAGCACGTCGATCCAGTAGTCGACGTCCTCGATCGACCAGGTCTCCCCGGCCTCGGGGGTGAACGGCTCGGGCACGATCCACGGTTCGTGGCTGAGCCAGAACGCGTCCACGCCGAAGTCCGTCATGCGGTTCTGCACGTCCACGGCCGTCACCCCGGTCTCCGCCGTGTACGTGCCCAGGCTGAACCGGGTCATCTCCAGCCGCCGCCCGGTGAGGTGGTCGAACGACTTGGTCACGCCGGGGATCCCCAGCAGCCGCTGTTCCATGTAGTTGTTGGCCAGCACGGAGAGGTCCGCGGCCTCGCGGATGCCGTCCGCGCCCATCGCGAGCACCCACGAGTACGCCTTGACCACCTGCGGCACGTTGCCGAGGAACTCCCGCACCCGGCCGATGCCGCCGGGGTTCTCCCGCCGCGCGTAGCCGTCCTCGGTCCGCTCCACGAGCGGGCCGGGCAGGAACGGTTCGAGCGCGGCCGTGCAGCCGTACGCGCCCACGGCCGGACCGCCGCCGCCCTTGGGGACGCCGAACGTCTTGTGCAGCATGAACATGCACGCGTCGAAGCCCAGTTCGGCGGCCCGGATGCGGCTCATCACGCCGTTGAAGTTGGCGTGGTCGTAGAAGCACAGGCCGCCCGCCTCGTGGACGATGTCCACCCACTCCTTGATGTGCGGGTTGTAGACGCCCATGTCGTCGGGGTTGTTGACCATCAGCGCGGCCGTGCGGTCGCTCACGGCGGCCCGCAGCGCCTCGACGGAGGGGTAGCCGTCCTCCTCCACGGGCAGGGTGATCACGTCGAACCCGGCCGCCGCCGCGGTCGCCGGGTTGCACGGGTGGGCCTGCGAGGTGGTGATGATCTCCGTCCGCTGGGCCAGTTCGCTGCGGGACTCGTGGTAGGCGCGGGTGACGCACGCGTGCAGGTACGCCGCCGCGGCCCCGCCGCCCGCCTGGAAGACGAACCGGTCCATGCCGGACAGCTCGCGCAGCACGAGGTCGAACTCGTGGACGATCTCCAGCAGGCCCTGGACGGTGCTGTCGTCCTGGTGCGGGTGCACGTCGGCGATCTCGGCGGCCAGCCGTTCGTTGACCCGCGGGTTGTACTTCATCGTGCAGGTGCCGAACAGGCTGATGCCGACCATGCCCATCGTCTGCTGCGACAGGTGCAGGTAGTGGCGCAGCACGTCCGGCTCGGCGACCTCCGGCAGCGCGGGCGGGACCACGCGGCGCATCCCGGCCGGGACCAGGTCCTCGACGGCTTCGATCGGCGCGGGCGGCACGTAGCCGCGGCGGCCGGGAGCGCCCTGCTCCATGATGAGCGGCTCGTCCCAGACGGCGGCGTGGTAGCGACGGAGGTTCATGCGGAGACCGCCTCGGTGAGCGCGCCGACCAGCGCGGTGATGTCGTCCTCGGTGTGGATCTCGGTGACGCAGTACAACGCCGACTGGCCCAGTTCGGGGAAGTCCTCGGACAGGTCCTTGCCGCCGAAGATCCCCTGGGAGCGCAGGGTTTCGTTGATCTCGGCCACGGTCTTGCCGGTGCCGGTGAAGTCGACGACGAACTCCTTGAAGAACCCGGACGTCCACCGCACGGCCACACCGGGGACGTCGGCGATCCGCCGGGCGGCGTGCGCGCTGCCCGCCAGGATCGTCTCGCCGATCTCGGCGAACCCCCTGGGCCCCATCAGGGCCAGGTACACCGCGTTGACCACGGCCCACAGGTAGACCGAGTTGCCGGTCCAGTCGTTGCCGTCCTCCCGCGACCCGTAGGAGGTCTGGTGGAACAGGGTCATGCCGAACGCCCGCTCGCCGGGGACGCGCGTGTCGCACAGGCTGACCTGGAGCGTCGGGTACTCGCGGGCGTAGCGCTCCTCGTCGCGCGTGGCGATGAAGCCGCCGACGCCCCCGCCCGCGTTCATGTGCACGCCCAGCGGTTGCGTGGTGCCGACGACGATGTCCGCGCCGTACTCCGACGGCGGCAGCAGCACGCCGAGGGAGATCGGGTCCACGCCGACGATCATCTCGGCCCCGGCGCGTCGGGCGAGCGCGGCCACGGCGGCGGCGTCGGCCTCGATGACACCGAGGTAGGTGGGGGTCTCCAGGTACACCGCGGCGGTGGACTCGCTGATCGCGGCGGTCAGCGCGGCCAGGTCGACCCGGCCGGTCGCGGGGTCGTGGGGGACGGTGACGACCGCGATCGGGTCGCCGAGCTCCCCCGTGCCGCAGTAGGTGCGGATCACGGCGAGGCGTTCGGGGTCGATCGTGTCGGGCACCAGCACCTCGCGGCGGCCGGTGAGCCGCGCGGCCATCCGGATCGCGTGTCCGGCGGCCGCGCCCCAGCTGTACACCGGCAGCCCGACGAACTCCATGCCCACCAGCTCACCGAGCTGGGAGGTGAACTCGAACCACGCCTGGTTGCGGCCGTGGTCCGACGACGGCGTGCCCCACACCGGGGTCAGGAACTCGCTGCGGCCCGCGATCTCGTCGCACACCGCGGGGACGTAGTGCTGCCAGCAGCCCGCGCCGAGGAAGTTCAGGTTCTCCGCGCAACCGGTGTCCCGCCGGAGCAGCCGCCGCAACGTCCGGTCGACCACCGCCTCGGACCTGACGCCCGCCGCCAGCGCGAGCGGCTTCGCGGCGAGGTGGTCGGCCGGGATCTGCTCGAACAGCTCGTCGACGTCCGAGACGCCGACGGCCCTCATCATGGTCGCCTTCGTCTCCGGCGTGGAGTTGGGCATGTACGGGTGGGCCACGGGCTTCTGCTCCCTTCTACAACTGGGCGACGACTCGCAGGACGGTGCTCCGGCCTCGGCCGGTGCGCACCCGGTGGTAACCGGTGACGGGGGCGGCCGCGCGCTCGTCGCCGAGGTCGACCCGCAGCACCGGCGGGTCGAGCGCGGCGACCTTGCCGGGCGCGGCGAGGATCTCGAGGTGGTCCGGGCCGACGGCGGCGAGCACGTCGGCGCTGATCTGCTGGTTGCCCCGGCCGAGCAGGAAACCCTGGCCGCCGACCACGCCGAGCACCAGCCGCGCCCGCGGGTGCCGGGCCAGCAGAGCTAGCAGCGTGGACTCGTCGGCGTCCTCGGCCAGCAGCACGCCGTCGAGCACCGCGTCCACCCCGAGCGGGGACGCGGGCACGCCCAGCGCGGCGCTCACGTGGGCGACCGTGGTGCCCGGCCCGAGCAGCAGGAGCGTGCCCGGCGGGGTCTCCGCCGCGACCTCCCGGCCCAGCCCGACCAGGTCGCCGCCGCCGGACCCGGCGGACTTGGCCCCCTGCAAGGCGTCGCGGACGTGGGGGACGCGGGCGAGGCCGAACAGCCTGGGGGAGGAGCCGTCGAGGTCGACCACCTCGGCGTCGACCGTGCCGACCCGCGCGGGGTCCGCGGCGAACCGCGCGGCCGTCGCGCCCGCGACCTCGGGCCCGGTCGCGAACACCCCGGAGTGCATCTTCACCCCGGACGGCACGCCCAGCACCGGCACGCCGGTCCCGACGACGTCGGCCACGTCCCGCGCCGTGCCGTCCCCGCCGACGAACAGCACCAGCCCGACCCCGGCCATCGCCTCGACGGCGGCACGGGTGTCCGCCGCCGTGGTCCGCGTCCTGCCCGGCAGCACCTCGGTGTGCCACCCGGATCCCGACAGGTGGTCGGTGCCCATCGGTCCCTCGACGGTGACGATCCGGACGTCCGGGGCGAGCGCGTGCAGCCGGTCGAGCGCGCGTCGGGCGCGGTGCGGTGCGACGGGGGTCGCGCCGCGGAGCCGAGCGGCGTCGAGCGCGGGCCCGTCGGTGCCGTGCAGTCCCACCCGGCCGCCCATTCCGGCGACCGGGTTGACCACGACACCGACGGTGATCACAGCAGCTTCAGCTCCGCCACGACGTCGTCCAGCGCCCGACGGGTCCCGGCGACCATCTCGTCGATCTCGGCCTCGGTCACCACGAACGGCGGGGAGAACGAGATCGTGTCGGCGGCGGGCAGGGCGCGGGTGATCACGCCGTGCTCCCGGCTGGCCTTCACGACCGCAGCGGCCATCTTCAGACCGGGGTCGAACGCCGTGAGCGGGTCGCGGCTCCGGACGAACTCGACCGCGCCCACTAGGCCGTAGCCGCGGACGTCGCCCACCAGCGGGTGGTCGCCGAACGCCGCCTTGAGCTGGTGCGCGAGGTGGTCGCCGCGCGCCTTCGCCTGCGCGGTCAGGCCGTCGCGCTCGATGATGTCCAGGTTGGTCATCGCCGCGGCGGCCGCGAGCGGGTGCGCGGAGTAGGTGTAGCCGTGGCTGAACAGCCCGTACTTGTCCGTGCCGCTCGCGATCACGTCCCACACCGCGTCCGAGACCAGGCACGCCGACAGCGGCACGTACGCGGAGGTGATGCCCTTGGCCACGGTGATCAGGTCCGGCTGCATCCCGAACACCTGCGAGCCGAAGTCCGCGCCGGTGCGACCGAACCCGGTCACCACCTCGTCGGCGATCAGCAGCACGTCGTGGCGGCGCAGCACCTCCTGGATCGCCGGGAAGTACGACGCGGGCGGCACGATGACGCCACCGGCGGCCTGCAAGGGCTCGGCGATGAACGCGGCCACGGTGTCCGGGCCCTCGGCGAGGATCAGCTGCTCCAGTTCGTCGGCGAGGCCGCGCACGAAGTCCTCTTCGGACTCCCCGGCCTTCTGCTCCCACAACCGGTGCGGCGCGCGGACGTAGCGGACCATCGGCAGCGGGAGGTCGAACCCCGCGTGCATGCCGGGAAGACCGCACAGGCTGCCGGACATCACCGTCACGCCGTGGTAGCCCCGGTTGCGCGAGATGATCTTCTTCTTCTCCGGCCTGCCCAGGACGTTGTTGTAGTACCAGACCAGTTTGACCTGGGTGTCGTTGGCGTCCGAGCCACTGTTGCCGAAGAACACCTTGGACATCGAGCCGGGCGCCATCGCGATCAGCCGCTGCGCGAGGCGGGCCACCGGCTCGTTCCCCATCGAGGCGAACGCGTGGTAGTAGGGGAGCTGTTCCGCCTGCGCCCGCAGGGTTTCGGCCATCTCGGTGTTGCCGTAGCCGATGTTCACGCACCACAGCCCGGCCATGGCATCGAGGTAGGTCCGGCCCTGGGTGTCGGTGAGCGTGGACCCGCGCCCCTTCGTGATCGTCAGGGGTCCGGACCGCTCGTGCTCCCGCAGGTTGGTGAACGGGTGGAAGACGAACTGCTTGTCGATGTCCTCGATCGTCATGGGCTGGCCTACGCATCCGTCGGGATCGGTTGTGGGGAGGTGACTGCGGCTGCACTGTAGCAAGGGGTGGCCGCAAAGCGTACTATCGTGCGCATACCGGCCACTTGGACGTCGGGGGCTCGTGTTCTCGTCTGATTCGCCGGAATTCCCAGGAGTTCGTCAGGAAGGCAGACGCCGTGGATTCCCAGTTCGACCGCTCGGGGTTGCGAGACCCGAGCCTGTTGCGGACCGAGTTGTTCATCGACGGCGAGTGGGCGCCGGGATCGGCGGGCCACCGGATCGAGGTGACCGACCCGGCCACCGACGACGTGATCGCCGAGGTGGCGTTCGCGACGGAGGACGACGTGCGCCGCGCCATCGCCGCCGCCGAGGCCGCCGCGCCGGGCTGGGGTCGCACGACCGCGCCCGCGCGGGCCCGGATCCTGCGCCGCTGGTACGAGCTGATCGTCGAGCACGCCGACGACCTCGCCGCGATCCTCACCGCGGAGCAGGGCAAGCCGCTGGCCGAGGCGCGCGGCGAGATCCTGTACGGCGCGGGGTTCGTGGAGTGGTACGCCGAGGAGTGCAAGCGCGCCTACGGCGACGTGATCCCGACCAACGTGGACGGTCGGCGGCTGATGACGCTGCGGACCCCGGTCGGGGTCAGCGCCGCCATCACGCCGTGGAACTTCCCGTCCGCGATGATCCTGCGCAAGGCGGGCCCCGCGCTCGCGGCGGGTTGCCCGATGATCGTCAAGCCCGCGGACGAGACGCCGCTGTCGGCGTTGGCGCTGGCCGAACTCGCCGCGCGCGCCGGGATCCCACGGGGTGTGCTGAGCGTGGTGCTCGGCCCACCGGAACTGGTGGGGGAGATCCTGACGTCGCACCCCGGCGTGCGGGCGTTGAGCTTCACCGGGTCGACCGAGGTCGGCAAGCTGCTGATGGCCCAGAGCGCGCGGACGGTGAAGAAGGTCGCGCTGGAACTGGGCGGCAACGCGCCGCTGATCGTGTTCGACGACGCGGACCTCGACGCGGCGGTCGCGGGCGCGATGGCGTCGAAGTTCCGCAACGCCGGGCAGACCTGCGTGTGCGCCAACCGGGTCCTCGTGCAGTCCGGCATCCACGACGCGTTCGTCGAGAAGTTCCAGGCCGCCATCGAGGCATTGACCGTGGGCAACGGCTTCGACGCCGGGTCCGAGCAGGGGCCGCTGATCTCCGAGGAGGCCGTGGCCAAGGTGGAGCGGCACATCGCGGACGCCGTGGACGGCGGCGCGAAGGTGCTCAGCGGCGGCGGCAGGCACGCGCTGGGCCGCACGTACTTCGAGCCGACGCTGCTGACCGGGGTCCGGCGGGACATGCTGGTGGCGCGGGAGGAGACCTTCGGACCGCTGGCCGCGGTGATCCGGTTCGACACCGAGGACGAGGCCGTGGAGATCGCCAACGACACGCCGTTCGGCCTGGCGTCGTACTTCTTCACCCGCGACCTCGGCCGGATGTGGCGGGTCGGCGAGGCGCTGGACTTCGGCGTGGTCGGCGTGAACACCGGCCTGATCTCCTACGAGGGCGCGCCCTTCGGCGGCGTCAAGGAGTCCGGGGTGGGCCGGGAGGGCTCGCGCCACGGCCTCGACGAGTTCACCGACCTGAAGTACCTCTGCGTCGACGGCCTCGGCTGACGGGCGGGCGCCCGGCGGGTCACCCGCCGGGCGCCGCACGGCGCGCCCCCGGTCCGTCCTGGCGCTCGATGACCATGCCGTCGCGCACCCACGTCACGCACGCGCGGGTGCCCGGCACGCCGTCCACGACGGCCACGCAGTCGAAGCAGACGCCCATGCCGCAGAACAGGCCCCGGTTCTCCCCGCCCTTCGTGGCGCGGGTGGAGAGGTCGCCGTGCGCCATCAGCGCGACGGCGACGCTCTCCCCGAGGTAGGCGGCCGTGGGCTCGCCGTCGACCGTCACGGTCACGGCCTGACCCCGCCGCAGGCCGTGACCGGGGAGCCGCTTCACAGCAGGCCCTCCTCGACGAGCACCGCCCGCATGGCCTTGAGGCTCTCGGGATCGGTGACCGGCAGCCGGGGCCGCCGCACGTGCCCACCGGGCTGGCCGAGCATCGCCATGAGCGCCTTCAACTGGCTCTGGTACGCGCCGAAGTGCCCGGCCCAGCCGCCCGGCAGCCACAGCTTCGGGAACAGCCGGTCGCTCGCCTCGGCGTGCTTCGCCGCGCTGTCGAAGTCCCCGCGCCACACCGATTCCCAGAACTCCGGGTCCGGCCTGCCGAACAGCGACCCGCCGCCGACCGTGCCGTCGCCGCCCTCGGTGCGCAGGACCTCCACGCCGCGGGCGGACATGTACGGGCCGAACACGCGGACCCGGTCGCGCACCCGCAGGGACGTGGCGAAGAACTGGTCGGCGTCCGGCGTGCTGTCCTTGATCCCGACGATCTGGCCGATGTCGGCCAGCCGGTCGGCCAAGTCCGTGCCGATGTCCACGCCGCTGCCGTGCGGCCAGTTGTAGACCACCAGCGGGCCGTCGATCGCCGCGTTCACGTCCTCGTAGAACGCCACGACCTCGTCCGGGAACAGCTTCGCGTACGGCGGCGGTGACGCCAGCACGCCGTCCGCGCCCGCGGCCAGGGCGTGCCGGGCGAACTCGGCCGTCTCCTTGGCGGTGTAGGCGGTGCAGCCGATGAGCACGCGCATCCGGCCCGCGGCCTGCGAGACCGTGGCCTCGGCGACCGCGCGGCGCTCCTCGGTCGTCTGGGAGAACCACTCGCCGCAGGTCCCGTTGACCACGATGCCGTGCATGCCCTCGGCCGCGTAGTGGTCCACCAGCGCGCGCAGGGTGTCGAGGTCGAGGTCCCCGGACTCGGTGAACGGGGTGACGAAGGCGGGGAAGTAGCCCTGCCAGTCGACGTCGTCGCGATTCATCGGAACTCCAATCGGTGGGTGGCCCGGTCCAGCGAGTAGCGCGCGGGGAACGGCGAGGCGTTCGCGGGGTTCGCCATCTGCTCGGCGAGCTGCCGGGCGAACATCGGGCTGAAGGTGAAGCCGGTCGACGAGACGCAGGCGTGGAAGCCCGGCACGGCAAGGGACTCGCCGACGATCGGCGAGAAGTCGTCGGTGAACACGATGACCCCGGACCAGGTGCGCACGACCCGCACGTCCGCCAGTCCCGGCACGACCGACACCGCGACGGCGGTGTTGCCCGCCGCGCTGTGCCAGCTCGTCGGGTAGCGGCGCGGGGGAGGGGCCGTGGGCGTCGGCCAGCCGCCGCCGATGATGAACGTGTCGTTGTCGGTCTGCTTCAACGTGAGCCTGCGCCCGATGTGCTGGATCATCGGGTGGAACATCCGCGGGCGCGGCTCGGTCACGTTGACGTGCAGTCCCTCGCTGCGGACCGGGAACCTCAGGCCCACCAACCCGGCCAGCTCCCCGGCCCACGCGCCGCCGCAGTCCACGATCCGGGCCGCGTCGACCGGGCCCGCGCTGGTGCGGACGGTGAACCGCCGGGGCCCGTGCACGTCGACGCCCAGCACGTCCACGTGCGTGCGGACGACGGCTCCGTGCTCTTCCGCGCGCCGGGCGTACAGCGGGGCGGCGACGAGCGGGTTGGCGTGGCCTTCGAGCGGGCAGTAGGTCGCGCCGAGCACGCGTTCGCTGAAGTACGGGGCCCGCCGCCGGAGGTCGTCGCCGGTGACGACCTCGGTCTCGATGCCCGCGAGCTGCTCCAGCTCGTGCTTGTCCCGCAACGTCTTCAGCTGCTCGTCGGTCTCGGCGACCATCCACCCGCCGGTGAGGTGGAGGTCCAGGTCGCCGTCCAGTTCTGCCCCGAGGCCCTGCCACACCTCGAACGCCTCCAGGCTGTGCCGCGCGTCGGCGAGCAGCCGCTCCCGCTCGTCGGCGCCGCCCTGGCCGGACAGCTGGTGGATCGCCAGCTGGAGGTGGAAGCTGCCCGCGTTGGTGCCGGACGCCTCGCGGTTCAGCTCGCCGCGGTCGACGAGCACGACGTCGACCCCTTCCCGTGCCAGGTAGAACGCCATGGCCGTGCCCGCGATCCCGCCGCCGATCACGAGGACGTCCGTGCTCGACGGAAGGTCCGGGGTGCTCACGAGCCCTCCTCGGGCAGGAAGAGAGTGGGGCCCTCGATGGAGTGGTCCGCCAGCGCGCTGATCGGCACCGGCCGCACCGGCATCCGGGGCGTGGCGAGCGGGACGTCGGCGACGGGTTTGCCGTGGCCCGCGGCGATCATCGCGGCGATGTGCCGCTGGCAGTTGCGGCCCTGGCACGGGCCCATCCCAGCGCGGGTGAACGCCTTGACGACGTTGATGTCGGCCGTGGTCGCGACCGCGTCGGTGATCGAGTGGGCGCGGACGCTCTCGCAGCGGCAGATCACGGTGGAGTCCTCGGCCAGCTCGTAGATCCCCGGCCCGACGCGGTAGAGCCGCTTCGTCGCGGCGGTCAGGGCCCGGCGGCGGGTGAGCCGTCGGCGGGCGGGCGCGGCGAGCGCGGACGCCCCGGCGACGGTGATCGCGCCCGCGTCCAGCGCGGCCGCGAGCCCGGCGATCCGGCCTTCGTCGACGGCCACGTACGAGCCCTCGACCCCGGCCCCGTCGCCCGCGGCGTAGACGCCGTCCACGGTGGTCCGGCACCAGTCGTCCCGGCGGACGACGTGCCCGCCCAGGTCCTCGTCGTAGTCGAACTCGCACCCCGCCAGCCGCGGCAGCTCCAGCGACGGCACGAAGCCGTAGCCGAGCCCGAGCACGTCCACCTCGACGGTCTCCTCGGTGCCGGGGAGCACGCGCCAGTCGGCGTCGACCCGCGCGTGCACTACCCGTTCCACCCGGCCGTCGCCCTCGGCGCGCACCACGATCCGCCGGTACCGCAGCGGAACCCGGTGGCGCACCAGGGAAGCCCGGTACAGCGCCGCGTCCCGCAGCAGGTCCACGTTGCCGGGCGCGGCGGCGGCCAGCCGGGCGAAGTCGCCCGGCCGCGGCGCGGGCCCGGCCTCCAGCGCGGCCACGACGGTCGCGCCGTAGTCGGCGAGCTGCGCCGGGAACGCGAGCGCGACGGGGCCGGACCCGGCGAACAGCATCCGTTCGCCGGGCAGCACCCGTTGCGTCTTGGCGAGCGTCTGCAACCCGCCCGCGGTCATGACGCCCGGCAGGGTCCAGCCGGGGAACGCGACCGGCCGGTCGTGCGCGCCCGGCGCGAGGAGCAGCCGCCGCGCGGTCACCGTGCGGGCGGGCTGCCCGTCGGTGACCAGGACGGCCTCGTTCCCCTCCAGGGCGACGACGCTGGTCCGGAGCCGGACGTCCACGCCCTTGCCGTCCAGCGAGTCGATCACGGTCCGGCCGAACCGGAACTGGCGGCCCAGCGCGGCCGGGTCGGTGACGGTGAACCCCGGACCCGGCTGCTTGAAGATCTGGCCGCCGAGCGTGGGCCGCTCGTCGGCCAGCACGA
Source organism: Umezawaea sp. NPDC059074 (assembly GCF_042738955.1). Classification (NCBI taxonomy): domain Bacteria; kingdom Bacillati; phylum Actinomycetota; class Actinomycetes; order Pseudonocardiales; family Pseudonocardiaceae; genus Umezawaea; species Umezawaea sp. NPDC059074. The sequence continues at coordinate 17,727 of NZ_JBHYHC010000081.1, read as the reverse complement.
CCCGGAGCCCGGCGCGGGCGGCGGTGCCCGCGGCGGAGATCCCCGCGGGCCCGCCGCCGACCACGAGCAGGTCGACCTCCGCCAACTCAGCAACCCCCCGGCATCTCGGGGAAGTCGTCGACCCCGAAGACCGAGGTGTAGGTCGACTTGAGCGTGCCGTCGTTCTGCGCCTTGCAGAGGAACGCGTTGAGCTTGTCGGTCAGCGCCTTGTTGCCCTTCTGCACCGCCCACGAGCCGTAGCCGAGGTCGAGCGGCTTGGGCAGCCCGGCCTTCGCCACCTGGTTGGGGTTGGCCTTCTGGTACTGGGCCAGGATGTAGTCCTCCAGCACGCTGCCGTTGGCGCGGCCGGTGGACACCTCCAGCAACGCGGCGTTCTGGTCGGCGAAGCTCTTGACCTGGGCGTTCGGGAACGTCTTCTTGGCCAGCTGCTCGCCGGACGAGCCCTGGAGGGCGGTGATGACCGTGTTCGGGGTGTTGTAGGCGTCGACGGTCGCCGCGGTCGTGTCGCCCTGCTTCACGGCCAGCACGCTGGTGTACGGCACGTACTCGCGGGTGAAGTCGATGACCTGCTTGCGGGCGTCGGTCGCGGTGAGGCCGACCGACACCATGTCGAACTTCTTGCTCTGGAGGCCGGGGATCAGGCCGTTGAAGTCGAGGTTCTGGATGTCGAGCTTCACCCCGAGGTCGGCGGCGAGCTTGTTCAGCAGCTCGACGTCGTACCCGGCGGGCTTGCCCGCGTCGTCGAGGTACATCTCGGGCTTGAACTGGAGGTTCATCCCGACCGTGAGGGTGCCCGCGGCGTTGAGGCCGGTCGCCCCCGAGTCGCCGCCCGCGGCGGCCGTGGAGCCGGACGAGCCGCTGCCGCCGCCGCACGCGGCGAGGACCAGCGAGGACACCAAGGCGGCGCCGACGAGGGACAGGCGTCTGGCCGCGCGCTTCTGAGAACTCCTGAACACAGGCTTTCCTCTCTGGGGGAAGATCAGCTGCCGACTTCGGCCATCAGCTGCTCGATGCGCCGCCGCTGCCGGGAGCGCAGTACCTGCGAGACCGCCCCGCGCGGCGGACGCGCGTACGCGCCCTCGACCAGGCGGAAGACGATGTCGATGACGAACGCCGCCAGCACGTAGATCGCCGCGGCCGCGGTGTAGAGCACGAACGGCTGGAACGTCTGGGAGACCAGGTTCTGGGTCACCCGGACCACCTCCAGCAGCCCGATCACGGTGAAGGTCGAGGTGTCCTTGACCATGCCGATGTACATGCTGCCCAGGTTCGGCAGCGCGATCTTGATGGCCTGCGGCAGGATCACCGAGAAGAACACCCGGCTCGACCGCATGCCCAGCGCCTGCCCCGCCTCGCGGTGCCCCGGCGGCACGGCGTCGAGCGCGGAGCGGAAGATCTCCGCCATGAAAGCGCTGTACAGCAAGGAGAGCGCGATCACGCCCGCCTGGAAGACGGTGAAGTTCACGCCCAGCAGCAGCGAGATGCCGAAGTACACCCAGATCACGCTGACCAGGGCGGGCACCCCGCGGAAGACGTTGATGTAGGCGATGGCGATCCACGAGATCGGCGGCTTCGACTGCCGCATCACCGCCAGCAGCAGGCCACCTGCGATCGAGATGACCAGCGCGATCACCGACACCTTCGCCGCGGTCAGCAGACCGTCCAGCAGGATCTGGTGGTTGTCCCAGATCAGGCCCCAGTCGTAGTCCGCGAACCCCATCAGCGCACCGCCTTGATGAACTCGCGGGCCCGCGGGCTGACGCAGTTCTCGAAGAAGCCGCGGGAACCGCTCTCCACCACCACACCGTCCTCCATGAACACGTTGAGGTCGCCGATGTCCTTGGCGAAGCCCAGTTCGTGGGTGACGATCACCATCGTCATCCCGGTCTCCGCCACCAGCCGCATGGTCTTGAGCACCTCGCCGACCAGCTCCGGGTCCAGTGCCGACGTCGGCTCGTCGAAGAGCATCACCTGCGGGTCGAGCGCCAGCGCGCGGGCGATGGCGACCCGCTGCTGCTGCCCGCCGGACAGCTGCGTCGGGTAGTGCGCCGCGCGCGGCAGCAGCCCGACCCGGTGCAGCGCCTCGGCCGACTTGTGCTGCGCCTCGGCCTTCTTCATACCGTGCACCGACCGCAGCGGCAGCGCGACGTTGTCCAGCGCCGTGAGGTGCGGGAACAGGTTGAACTGCTGGAACACCATGCCGACCGTGCGGCGCAGTTGCAGCACCTTGCCGCGCTGCGGGGAGGGCTCGCCCGGCAGGCCCGGCCCGTACTCCACGCCCGCCACCTTCAGCGAGCCGGAGCTGGGCTGTTCGAGCAGGTTGATGCTTCGCAGCACGGTCGACTTGCCGGAGCCGGACGGGCCGAAGATGACGACGTGCTCGCCTCGGGTGACGTCCAGGTCGATGCCGCGCAGCACCTCCAGGCTGCCGAAGGACTTGCGCAGGCCGCGGATCCGGATGACCGGGTCCGCGGTGGTCCGGTCCGCTGTGGACTGCTCCGCTGTGGACGGTTGCCGGGTGCTCACGCGCGAACCTCCGTGACGCAGACGTAGAGGTCGTCGAGGTCCTTGAAGTAGGCGTACCGCCAGCTCGCGCCGCCACCGAGGTCGATCTCGGCCGGTTCTCCGACGAGCGCGATCCCGCGCGCCGTGAGATGGTCCAGCGCACTGTCGATGCAGCGTGCTCCCACGGCGAACTCGAAGGTGCCCAGATGTCCCCACTCGCCCCGCATGTCCGGCGACGGCGGGTCGTGCTGCACCGGTTCGAGCGCCCCGCCGTACGGGCTGGTCAGCAGCATCATCCGCATGCTCGGGGGCGTGCGCTGGTGGAACCACGGGTGCATCGGCTCGAAGTAGCCGTCGGACTCGAACAGCTGCCCGGTGAAGCCCAGCTCCCGGTAGAAGTCCCTGGTGGCCTCGACGTCGGCCACGCCGAACGCCACGTGGTTCACGCCCTGCGGGCCGGGCTCGACGGGCCACCCGGACTCCAGCGTGGACCACTCGATCAGCTCGATCTTGGCGCCGTCCGGGTCGGCCACGTAGGACAGCCCGCAGTGGGTTTCGTAGGGCGGCAGGTCGGCCTCGTTCGGCTCCATCAGGCCGGTGTGCCCGCGGGCGACCAGGTCCCGGTAGAAATCACCCTGTCGGTTGACGTGCACGCAGACCTCGCAGATGCCCGGCTCGCCCCACGCCATGCCCTCGGGCATCGGGGGAGGGGTCCGGCTGGTGGTCTGCACGAGCTTGATCGCCGCGCGGCCGAGCACCGTGGGGTTGGCGGTCCGCAGGAGCACCACCCTGGCCTCGGTGTCGTCGTGCCCGGTCACTGTGCGCAACCCCGGCAGTGGTCCGGTGTAGTCGAACGCGACATCGGTGAAGCCCAGCTCGGCGTAGAACGCCACCGACGCGGCCATGTCGGACACCCCGACGCCGATGTGGTCGAGCCCGGTGAGCGTGCCGTGCCTGCGTGTGGTTTCAACCATTTGTCCAGCTACCTCCTGGCTGGGCCGCCGCTTGGCTAAGCGAGTTGGCCGATGCTCGCATACCGATCGGGTGGCCGCAATACGTGCAACGTTTCTCTTAGCGCACAAATGTGCGCTTGACGACCAGGCGTCCGGTGCCTACGTTCAGTGACCATGAGGATCGGCGTCAAGCTGCCCCACACCGGCCCGGTCACCGGGCCCTCCATCCCGACCCGCGCCCGTGAGCTGGAACTGGCCGGGTTCGACTCGCTGTGGGTGAGCGACCACGTCGTGCTGCCCGAGCGGATCGAGTCCTGGTACCCCTTCGACCCCGAGGGCAAGGCGACCTGGCCGACCGACACCCCGTACTTCGAGGCCGTCGTGGCGCTCGCCGCCGCGGCCGCCGTGACCGACCGGGTCCGCCTCGGCACGGCCGCCCTCGTGCTGCCGCAGCGCAATCCCGTGCTGCTGGCCAAGCAGGCGGCCAGCGTGGACGCGCTCTCCGGCGGACGGCTGGTGCTCGGCGTCGGCGCGGGCTGGCTGAAGGAGGAGTTCGACGCGCTCGCCATGCCGTTCGAGACCCGCGGCCCGCGGATGGTCGAGTGGATCGCGCTGCTGCGCGACTGCTGGACCGGCCGCCCCGAAGGACGGACGAGCGAGCACTACGACCTGCCGCCGCACACCCTGGTCCTGCCTGCCCCCGCCCGACCGATCCCGCTGCTCGTCGGTGGCCACTCGCCGACGGCACTGCGCCGCGCGGGCAGGCTCGGTGACGGCTGGCTGGCCCAGCAGTCGTTGCCGGACCTCGACCCCGCCGTGCTGGCCGCCGAGATCGGGGTGATCCGGGCCGCCGCCGAGAAGGCCGGGCGCGACCCGGACGCGCTCGACGTGGTGCTGCGGATCGTGCAGGCCGCCGGTCGGGCCGACGAGGTCGCCCGCCGTCTCGGCGAGCTGGCGAAGGCCGGTGTCGACGAGGTCGTCGTGGACGTGGAGGACGCCGCGGCCGACCACGCCGTGCTGAGGGACGGGGCGGGCGCATGACGCTGCTGACCGGACGCCGGGTGGTCGTCACCGGGGGCGCGAACGGGATCGGCGCGGTCGTCGCGCGCCGGTTCGCCGACCTGGGCGCGACGGGCGTGGTGCTGGACCTGGCGTCCGCCACCGCAGACCCGCCGGAGGGCTGGACCTCGGCCCCCGTGGACGTCCGCGACGAGGACTCGGTGCGCGAGGCCGTCGCGGAATCCGCGCGACGGCTCGGCGGCGTGGACGGGGTCGTGGCCGCGGCCGGGGTCGTGCCGTCCTGGCAGCGCCTCGACGCGCTGGACCTCGACGACTTCGACCGCGTGGTGGCGATCAACGCCCGCGGGGTGGCCTGCACGATCAAGCACGTGGCGCCGGTGCTCGGCCCCGGCTCCACGATCACCGTGGTGGCGTCGCTCAACTCGTGGCGCGGCGACCCGAACATCGTGTCGTACGCGGCGAGCAAGCACGCGGCGCTCGGCGTCGTCCGGTCGGCCGCGCTCGCGCTCGGCCGGTCGGGCGTCCGGGTCAACGCCGTCGCGCCGGGCCCGATCGCGACCGACGCGCTGCGCGGGCGGATGGAGTCCCGGCAGGACGTCACCGGGCTGGGCGTGGACGACGCGCTGCGCCGCGCGGCGGAGTCGACCGCGCTCGGCCGGATCGCCACCGCGGCCGAGGTGGCGGACGCGATCGCGTTCCTGACCAGCGACCTGTCGTCGGGCGTGACCGGCCAGTGCGTCAACGTCGACGGCGGAATCCACTAGGGGGAGTCGTGCACCTGGACGCGAAAGCGCTCACCGGCAAGACCGTGCTGCTGACCGGCGCCTCACGGGGCATCGGCGCGGTGACGGCACGGGCCCTGGCGGCGGCGAACGCCACCGTCATCGCCACCTACCGGAATCAGCGGGAGGGCGCAGAGGAGGCCGTGGAAGACCTGCCGGAGCAGCAGAAACTCGTTCTGCAAGGTGGTCTGGACACCCCGGCGGCCGCGCGCGAGCTGTGGCGGGCGGCGCTGGCGTGGGACCCGGACATCGACGTGGTGGTGCTCAACGCGGGCGTCATCCCGGACACCCCGTTCGACGGCCCGGACGAGGTGTGGGACGCGGGGTGGCAGGAAGCGTTGCAGGTCAACGTGATCGGCACCGGGGCGCTGATGCGCGAGGCCGCCCGGTACTTCGTCGCTCGGGGCTCGGGCACGATCATCGTGCTGTCGAGCTGGGCGGCGGAACAGGGGTCCCGGCTGCGGGACCTGACCTCCTACGCGGCCTCGAAAGCGGCGGTGCGTAACCTTGCCCAGACGTTCGCGCGGAACTTCGCGAGGGAGGGCTTGCGGGTCTACGTGCTGGCACCTGGGGTGGTCAACACGGGGATGGCGATAGCCGGGCAGGACGAGGCGCAGACGCGCGCCGTCGCCGACGGTCTCGCGATGGGCCGACTGGTCGAGGCGGAGGAGATCGCGGCGCTGATCGCGTTCCTCGTCACGGACGCCGTCCCCAGCCTCTCGGGGTCCACAGTGGACGTCAACGGCGCGTCGTACGTCCGGTAGTTCCTTGCGGAGGAGGGCTTTTCGTGATTGACCCGTCAGACGACCCGGTGGCCGACGGCGAGACCGCCGGCAGGTCCCGCGACTTCGTCCAGTCACTGGAACGCGGCCTGGCGATCATCCGCGTGTTCGACGCCGAGCACCCGTCGATGACGGTGTCGGAGATCGCCCAGACCACCGGGCTGACCAGGGCCGCGACCCGGCGGTTCCTGCTCACGCTGACCGAGCTGGGGTACGTCGACGGCAAGAACAACCGGTTCGAGCTCACCCCCCGCGTGCTCGAACTGGGCTACTCCTACCTGTCCGCCCTGTCGTTCCCGGACATCGCGCTGCCGCGGCTGGAGAAGCTCGTCGCCGAGACGGCCGAGGCCAGCGAGGGCTCGATCCTCGACCGCGGCGACATCGTCTACGTGGTCCGGGTTCCGGGACCCGCGCTCATGACGATCTCGGTCAACGTCGGTGCCCGCCGTCCGGCGCACGCCACCGCGATGGGCCGGGTCATGCTGGCCGACCTGCCGCCGCTGGCGATCGAGGAGTACCTGCGCCGCAACGAGTTGACGCCGATACTGCCCCGGACGATCACCGACCCGGCCCAGTTCCGGCAGGAGCTGAAGAAGATCCGGGACCAGGGGTACGCGCTGGTGAACCAGGAGTTGGAAGAGGGCCTGGTCGCCGTCGCCGTGCCAGTGCGCGACCGGATGGGCCGGGCGCGCGCCGCGATCAACCTCTCCACCCACGTGGGCCGCAAGTCGGTCGGCGACATGCACGACCTGGTCCCGCTGGTGCAGCAGGCCGCCGCCGACATCGAGCTGGGCCTGAGCCACTCGACGAACTGGGCCGACTAGAGCGGGGTGCGGACCTCCGGGGCCGCGCCGTCCACGTCGGTGAAGCCGTAGCGGTCCGCGAGGTCCCGCGTGGTGGCGGCCGATCCGGTCCGGTCGAGCAGGGTCGGGTCGGCCGCGAGGCTCGCGACCGCCCGCCCGGCGAACCGCGGCGACTCCGCGCCGGACAGGTCGAACGCGCCTTGGCCGGGGATGTCCAGCACCAGCCCGCCGTCCTCCGCGGTGCGCGCGCCGAGCAGCAGGAGTTCGGTGCGCACCAGGCCCGGCCAGAGCGACAGCACCGCGACCCGGCGGTCGCGCAGGTCCGCCGCCATGGTCGTGGTCATCTTGTCCAGACCGGCTTTGCCGACGTCGTAGGGCAGGTTGTAGCTGTGGCCCGCGGTGTTGTTGGAGACGTTCACGATCAGGCCGCCGTCGGCCAGCAGCGGCACGGCGTGCACGCTCGCGACGAAGTGCGACCGCAGCCCGATGTCGATGACCTCGTCCCACACCCCGGTCGGCAGCTCCCAAAACGGCTTGTTCAGCCACGGGGCCAGATCGGGGGCGGAGAACACGTTGTTCACCAGCACGTCCAGCCTGCCGCGCTCGGCGCGAACCCGCGTGAACAGCGCCTCGACCTGGGTGTCGTCGTGGTGGTCGCAGGCGACGGCGACGCCCTCGCCGCCCAAGCGCTCGATCTCGGCTTTCGTCTCGCCGAGCGTGCCCGGCAGCGGGCCGGGGGTGAGGGTGCGGCCGGTGAAGTAGACCGTCGCGCCCGCGGCGGCGAGTTCCAGGGCGATGCCCTTGCCGATCCCGCGACTCGCGCCGGTGACGACGGCGACCTTCCCGGCCAGTGGCTTGCTCATGGCCACGACGCTACCCACCCGGTGATCGTCTTTCGACGGGGAAGTCGGCAGGTGTGCGCCATTCCGGCTAGAGCAGGAAGCCCCGCGCCAAAACGTCGTCCGGGTCGAGGCTGTACTGGGCGGTGCCGGTGATCCAGGCCCGGCCGGAGATCCGCGGGACCACGGCCGGGACGCCGTCGACGGTGGTCTCGCCGAGCAGCCGCCCGGTGAACCGGGTGCCGAGGAACGACTCGTTGACGAAGTCGGTGTCGAGCGGGAGGTCGCCCCTGGCGTGCAGCTGCGCCATGCGGCCCGCGGTGCCGGTGCCGCACGGCGACCGGTCGAACCAGCCGGGGCTGATCACCATGGCGTGCCGCGACAGCGTCCCGGTCGCTCCGGGGGCCACGAGGTGCGCGTGCCGCAGCGTCGCGGGCGCGCCGGACGAGTGGGTGAACGTCCGGGTCTCGGCGACCGCGGCGACGATCGCGAGCCCGGCGGCCAGGATCTCCTTGCGCGCCTTGAGGTCGAACGGGAGCCCGAGCTGGTCGAGGTCGAGCACGACGCTGTGGTTGCCGCCGTACACCAGGTCGTAGGTGATCTCGCCGAACCCCGGCACCTCGACCCGGAGATCCCGCCCCAGCACGAACGAGGGCACCCCGGTCACCGACACCCGCCGCGCCCGACCGTCGGACACCTCGACGTCCGCGGTGACCAGCCCCGCGGGCGTGTCGAGCCGCACGGTCGTGACCGGCTCGCGCACCTCGACGGCGCCGGTCTCGACGAGGGCCATCGCGACCCCCATCGCCCCGTGCCCGCACACCGGCACACTGCCCTCGGCGTCCAGGTAGACCACCCCGACGTCCGCGCCGGGCAGGACGGGCGGTTGCAGCAGCGCCCCGGCCATCGCCGCGTGCCCGCGCGGCTCGCACATGAGGAACGTCCGGAAGTCGTCCATGTGCTCCAGCAGGTACGCGCGCCGCGCGGCCATCGTGTCACCGGGCAGCACTCCCACACCACCGGTCACGATCCGCGTGGGCATGCCCTCGGTGTGCGTGTCGATCGCCTGGACCTGTCGGGAAAACCTCACTGGCACAACCCTTTTCACTACCCCTCGCCGTCCACAGTACACAGAGGGGCGGTCCAGGGGGACTGGCGTGGACGGCCTCGGCGCGCGTTCCTCACGGGGGCATGGGCCAGTCCCGACCGGGTCAGCTCTCCGGGGCCTGCTTGGTGCGCTGGTAGTGGCGGCGGGCCTTCATGCGGTTGCCGCAGACCGCCATCGAGCACCAGCGGGCGCTGTTGGGTTTGCTGTGGTCGATCAGGAACAGCCTGCACTCCGGGTTGGCGCACGGGCGGAGGCGGCCGGGGTCGGACAGGCGCAGGGCGTCCCACGCGAGCACCGCCAGTGCCGCCGTCGAGCGCCCTTCGGGGAGGTCGAGGATCCAGGTCACGCCGTCGTCCGCCAGCACGGCCCGCGAACGCACGCCGTCGACGAAGGGGGCGAGGGAGGAGGGGGCGCTGTCGCCGCGGACGACGTCCTGGAGCGCGGTGCGCGCGTCGAGCACGGCGCGCCACTCGGTGTCGGACGACCGTTGGCCGTGGGCCGTCAGCCACCGGCGTCCCGCCGCGGCGTCGGCGAGGTCGTCGCGAGGGGTGCCGTCGACGACCGGCGTGGTGTTGAGCAGGTCGAGCAGCAGCGTCTCGTCGGTGTCGACCATTGTCCTAACCTCCAAACATCGTCGTGACAGGTTACATTACGACGTCGGAGGGGTGAACGCGGCGAGCGCGTCGAGCACGCTGGTGAGGTGGACCCGCATGGCCCGCTCGGCGCGGTCCGGGTCGCGGGAGCAGAGCGCGTCCACGATCGCCAGGTGCTCCGGCAGCGACACCGACGGCCTGCCGGGCACCAGGGAGAGCCGGAACTGGTGGCGGACCATCTGGCCGTTGAGCTGCTCCAGGATCCGCGTGGCCGACGAGTGCCCCGCGATGGACCGCACCTTGCCGTGCAGCCGCGCGTTCAACTCGGAGTACAGCACCATGTCCGCGTGCTCCACGGCCGAGGCCATCTCCGCGCCGAGCGCCTGGACGTCGACGACCTCCTCGTCGGTGATCCGCTCGGCCGCGCGCGCCGCCACGAACCCCTCGACGGCCCGCCGGATCTCGGTGATCTCGATGGCCTCCGCGACGGTGATCTCGCGGACCCGCGCGCCGCGGTTGGGCTGCAACTCCAGCAGGCCCTCGTTCGCGAGCCGGGTGAACACGTTGCGGAGGACGAACCTGCTGGTGTCGTACTGCTCGACCAGGTCGCTCTCGATGAGGCGCTGGCGGGGGGCGTACTCCCCGCGGAGGATCGCGGCCCGGAGTTCGATCAGCACGTCACTCATCGCGGTCGGTCGGCGCTCCCAGTCGGTGTCGGTGGTACGGGTGGCCATGGTAATCGGCGGGGAGGTCGACGATCGGGATCACGTCGACCTCCACCGCGGCCGGGGAAGACCACGAGGATTGTCAACAATCCTGAAGACAATCTTGACCGCAATCGATGGCGCGCGTAGACAGGGGAACCACCCGCTCCGAGTGAGGACCGCCGATGACCACCACGACCCCGTCGCCGTCGAGCTGAGGCGCGCATGGCCTCCCACTACGTCGTCCGGCACGTCGACCGGGCCGATCCCGACACCATCGCCGCCCTCCGCGACGCGGGCGTCGCCACCGTCCACGAGGCGGCGGGCCGGACCGGGCTGCTCGGCCCCGCGGTCCGGGCACGGCAGCCGGGCGTCGTGATCGCCGGGTCGGCCATCACGGTGTCGTGCCCGCCGGGGGACAACCTGATGGTCCACGCGGCCGTCGAGGTGTGCCGACCCGGTGACGTCCTGGTCGTCGCCACGACCTCGCGGTCGACCGACGGCATGGTCGGGGATCTGCTGGCGGCCTCGCTGGTGGCGCGCGGCGTCGTCGGGCTGGTGATCGACGCGGGTGTCCGCGACCTCGCGGCGTTGCGGGACATGGGTTTCCCAGTGTGGTCGCGGGCCGTGCACGCGCGCGGCACGGTGAAGGCGAGTGCCGGTTCCGTGAACGTCCCGGTCGTCGCCGACGGCCAGGTCGTGCGGCCCGGTGACGTCGTCGTCGCCGATGACGACGGGGTCGTCGTCCTGCCGGTCACGTCCGCCCCGGCGGTGGCGGTCGCCGCGGAGCGAAGACTCGCCGCCGAAGCCGGCAAGCGCGAGACCCTGACGGGCGGAACGCTCGGTGTCGACCTGTACGGCCTTCGTCCGCTGCTCGCCGACCTCGGCGTGGCGTACGTGGACCGGGCGCCGTCGTGAGCGGCGACGGGATCCGCTGCATGCAGCTGCGCGGCGGTAGTTCGAAGGGCGCGTACTTCCTGGCCTCGGACCTGCCCGCGGACCCGGCCGAGCGGGACGATCTCCTGCTGCGGGTGATGGGCTCGCCGGACGAGCGGCAGGTCGACGGGATCGGCGGCGGGCACCCGCTCACCAGCAAGGTGGCCGTGGTGTCCCCGTCCGACCACGCCGACGTCGACTACCTGTTCCTCCAGGTCGTGCCCGACCGGGCGCTCGTCACCGACACCCAGACCTGCGGCAACCTGCTCGCGGGCGTGGGGCCGTTCGCGATCGAGCGCGGTCTGGTCCCGGTCGCGGGGGAGACCACCGACGTCCGCGTTCGTCTCCTCAACCCGGTGGTGGGCCACGCCGTGGCGACCGTGTCCACTCCGGACGGTCGGGTGACCTACGACGGGGACACCGTCATGGCGGGCACGCCGTTCCCCGCCGCGCCCGTCCTGCTCGAGTTCCCCGGCGGCGACGCGCCGCTGTTCCCCACCGGCGGGCTCGTCGACCGGTTCGACGGCGTCGAGGTCACCTGCGTGGACGGGGGGATGCCGGTCCTGCTGGTCCGCGCCGCCGACCTCGGTGTCGACGGCACCGAGTCGCCGCGGGAACTCGAGGCAGACGACGGGCTCCGCGCCCGGCTGGAGGCGATCCGGCTGGCGGCCGGTCGGGCGATGGGCCTCGGCGACGTCCGGGACGCGACCGTTCCCAAGGTCACCCTCGTGTCACCGCCCCGCCACGGCGGCAGCGTGACGACCAGGACCTTCATCCCGCACCGGGTGCACACCGCGATCGGCGTGCTCGGCGCGGTGTCGGTCGCGGCGGGGGTCCTCGCTCCCGGCACCGTCGCGAGCGCGGCCGCGGGCGACCCGGTGCTGATCGAGCACCCGACCGGCACCTTCGCCGTGTCCGTCGACCTCGGTGGCAGCGGCGCGGACACCCGCCTGCTCCGCAGTTCCGTCGTCCGCACGGCCCGCAAGCTGTCCGACGGCCTCGTGTGGCCGCGCACCGGAAAGGCGACCGGATGAACCACGACCCGGACCGCAGGCGCGACATCGCGCACGTGGGCCCGATCGAGCTGTACACCCCTGTCCTGGAGGAGTCCCGCGACTGCTTCGTGATGGTCTTGGGGCTGCGGGAGGTCCACCGCGACGACACCTCGATCTACCTGCACACGTGGGACGACTACCAGTCGTGGACCGTCCGGCTGGTCCAGCGCGACACGGCGGGCATCGGCCGCACGTACCTGCGCGCCGCCAGTCCCGAGGCCGTCGGCAGGCTGCGGGCGTCCATCGACGCGGCGGGCCTCGGCCGGGGCGTCGTCACCGTCGTCCACGGCCTGGGGGACGTCTTCCTGTTCGCTGATCCCGACGGCCACGAGATGGGGCTGTACTGGGACGTCGACTGGTACACCGCCGACGACACCGACCGGCCCGCGCTGAAGAACCAGGCGGCGGCCTACCCCGGCCGGGGCGCGAACCTGCGTCGGCTGGACCACGTCAACTACCTGACCGCGGACGTGCCCGCGATGTCGGCGTTCCTGCGGGACGTGCTGGGCGCGCGGTGCACCGAGCAGATCGTGAAGGACGACGGGAGCCCGCAGGCGGTCTGGTACTCGGTCGGCCAGAAGACCTACGACCTCGTGCACACCGAGGACTGGACCGGCTCGTCCGGCAGGCTGCACCACGTCGCGTTCGCCACCGACACCCGCGAGGAGATCCTGCGGGCCGCGGACGTGTGCCTGGACGCGGGCGTCCACATCGAGACCGGGCCGCACAAGCACGCCATCCAGCAGACGTTCTTCCTGTACGTGTGGGAGCCGGGCGGCAACCGGATCGAGCTGTGCAACGCGGGCGCCCGGCTGATCCTCGCCCCCGACTGGCGCACGATCAGCTGGAACCGCGAGGAGCGGGCGAAGGGCCAGGCGTGGGGGTTGAAGACCATCGACACCTTCCACACCCACGGCACGCCGTGACGCGGATCGCGGTGCTGGGACTGGGGGAGGCGGGCGGGGAGATCGCCCGCGACCTGGTGGCGGCGGGAGCGGACGTCCGCGGCTTCGACCCGCTGGTCGACGCGCCGCCCGGCGTGGACCCCAGGACGGGCGACGCCGACGCCGTCCGCGACGCGGACCTGGTGCTGAGCGTCACCAGCGCGCACGACGCCGTGTCCACAGTGGACAGCGCGCTTCCCCTGCTGCGCCCTGGAACGCTCTGGGCCGACCTCAACACCGCCGCGCCCCGGCTCAAGGCCGCGCTGGCGGACCGGCTCGCGGGGCACGGCGTGCCGTTCGCCGACGTCGCCCTGATGGCCCCGGTGCCCGGCAAGGGGGTGCGCACGCCGATGTTCGTCTCCGGCGAGGGCGCGGCCCGGTATGCCTCGGTGCTGACCGGCTTCGGCGCGGACATCACGACGGTGCCCGGTCCGGCTGGCGCGGCGATGTCCCGCAAGCTGCTGCGGAGCGTGTTCTACAAGGGGCTCGCCGCCGCGGTGGTGGAGGCGTTGGCCGGGGCCGAGGCGGCGGGGTGCGCCGCGTGGCTGCACGACGACATCGCCGCCGTGCTGGCCGGGTTCGACGGGCACGCGGTCGACCGGCTGGTCGACGGCACGCACCGGCACGCCCGCCGCCGCGCCGACGAGATGGCGGCGGCGAGCGAGCAGCTCGCCGAACTGGGCGTGCGGCCGCTCGTGGCCGCCGCCGCTCGCGACCTGCTGATCGGCCTGCGAGACCAGGAGAACCCGTCGTGATCATCGACTGCCACGGCCACTACACGACCGCGCCCGCCGCGCACACGGCGTGGCGGGAGGCGCAGCAGGCAGCGTTCGAGGAGGGGCGGCGACCCCCGCCGTACCCCCGGATCTCCGACGACGAGATCCGCGAAACCGTGGAGGGCGGCCAACTCCGGCTCATGGACGCCCGCGGCGTCGACCTCACGGTGTTCTCCCCGCGCGCCTCGGCGATGGGCCACCACTTCGGTGACGAGCGGGTCAGCGCCAAGTGGGCGCGGGCGTGCAACGACCTGGTGGCCCGCGTGGTGGGGCTCTACCCGGACCGGTTCGCCGGCGTCTGCCAGCTCCCGCAGTCGCCGGGCGTTCCGATCGCCCGCTCGGTGGCCGAGTTGCGGCGGTGCGTGCTGGAGCTGGGGTTCGTGGGCTGCGTCCTCAACCCCGACCCCAGCGGCGGGCACTGGACGTCGGCCCCGCTCACCGACCCGAGCTGGTTCCCGTTCTACGAGGCCGTGGTCGAGCTGGACGTGCCCGCGATGGTGCACGTGTCCGCGGTGACCAACCCCAACTTCCACGCCACCGGATCGCACTACCTCAACGCCGACACGACCGCGTTCATGCAGCTGCTCCAGGCCGACCTGTTCACGACGTTCCCCGCCCTGCGGCTGATCATCCCGCACGGCGGGGGAGCGGTGCCGTTCCACTGGGGCCGCTTCCGGGGGCTCGCGGACATGCTCGGCCGCCCGCCGCTCGCCGAATCCTTGCTGCGCAACGTCTTCTTCGACACCTGCGTCTACCACCAGCCGGGGATCGACCTCCTCTTCGAGGTCATCGGCGTCGACAACCTGCTGTTCGGCTCGGAGATGATCGGCGCGGTCCGCGGCGTCGACCCGACCACCGGCCACCACTTCGACGACACCCGCCGCTACGTCGACGCCCTCGCGCTGCCGCCGGGCGACCGGGAGAAGGTCTACGCCCTCAACGCCCGCCGCGTGTTCCCCCGGCTAACCGTCTGACGCCCCGGACAGCAGGGACACGATGCGGGCGACCTGCGTGGCGTAGTGGTCGCCGAAGTCCGGGGGGAGGCCGAGGGCGTCGGCGATGTGCGGGAGGCTCACCGGGGCGGCGGCCAGGGCGAACAGGGCCAGGCCGACGGCGGCCGGGTCGAGGTCCGGGGCGAGTTCGCCCGCCTCCTGCCTGCGGCGCAGGTCGGCCGCGACCGCCTGGAAGCGCGCCCGTTGGGCCTGCTCGTTCTCCGGGGTGGCTCCCGTGCCGTCGATGCCCTGCCGGAGGACGAGCCGGGTCAGGTCCGGTGACCCGACGCTCTGCAACGTGTACCGGCGGGCGATCTCCGGCAACGGCGTGTCCGGGCCGGTGAGGGTCTGCTCGTCCTGCCGCCAGCGGTCGGTGATCGCGGCGAAGAGGCCTTGCTTGCCGCCGAAGTAGTACGAGATCAGCTGCTTGTTCACCCCGGCCCTGGCCGCGATGTCGCTGACGCGCGCGCCGCCGAAACCGTGCGCCGAG
The DNA here is from genome assembly GCF_042738955.1 of Umezawaea sp. NPDC059074. NCBI lineage: Bacteria > Bacillati > Actinomycetota > Actinomycetes > Pseudonocardiales > Pseudonocardiaceae > Umezawaea > Umezawaea sp. NPDC059074. The sequence continues at coordinate 2,445 of NZ_JBHYHC010000081.1, read as the reverse complement.
AACTCGACCACCGCGGCCTCCAGCAGCAGCTGCTTGGTGCGTTCGGCGTCGCGCTGCCGTTCCGCGGGCTCGGGCGAACGGCGAGGGGGCGGCTTGTCGGTCATCCCCGCATCCTAGCCGAATCAACCAGGAAGATGTTACTGTCAACCAGATGGATGATTAAGGGGGATGGGATGAACGCACTACAAGTCGCGATCGTCGGAGCAGGAGTCGGGGGACTCGCGCTGGCCCAGGGGTTGGCCGCCGCGGGGGTCGACGTCCGCGTGTACGAGCGGGACCCCGGTCCGCGGCAGCGGAACCAGGGCTACCGGATCCACGTCGACGCCACCGGCAACCGGGCGCTGGCAGCCACGTTGCCGCCCGCGGTCCACCGGCGGGTCGTCGAGACCGCCTGCCTGCCAGGGGACCTGCTGGCGGGGTTCGACAGCGCGTTGACGCCGCTGTTCGAGCAGGTCTTCCCCGTGACGGACCCGGACGCGGTCAACGCCGTCGACCGGTTCGCGTTCCGCCGCGCGCTGCTGACCGGGCTCGACGACGTGGTCCACTTCGGCCACGAGTTCGCGGGTTACACCGTGACGGACGACGGCGTGGAGCTGCGCTTCGCCGACGGCCGGACCGCCACGGCCGACGTGCTGGTCGGCGCGGACGGCGTGGGGTCGCGGGTGCGAGCGGGGCTGCTGCCGGACTTCGAGGTCGTCGACATCGGCGTCCGCTGCGTCTACGGCAAGCTGCCGCTCACCGACGCCGTGCGCGCGAAGGTCCCGCCCGCGTTCCTGCGCGGCTTCTGCTTCGCCTCGGACGGCACGGGTCGGGGCGCGGGGTTCGCGCCGGTGCTGTTCCGCGAACGCCCCGAGGAGTACGGCGACTACCTGATGGTCGTGTTCACCGGCACGCCGGAGCTGCTCGGCCACTCCGACGAGGAGCTGTTCGCGCTCGGCCCGGACGCGCTGTGGCAGGTCGTCGTGGAGGGCACCGCGGGGTGGCACCCGGCGATCCGCGAGGTCGTCGCCGCGGCGGACGCGACGGCGGCGTTCCCGATCACCCTGCGCTCGTGCACGCGGATCGACCCGTGGCCCACCGGCCGGGTCACGCTGCTCGGCGACGCCGTCCACCCGATGACCCCGGCCGCCGGGGCGGGGGCGAACACCGCGCTGCACGACGCCGCCCTCCTCACCGCCGCGCTGCGCGATCGGGGCGTCGACGGGCTGGCGGAGTACGAGCGGGAGATGATCGGGCACGCGCGGGAGGTCGTGGCCGACTCCCGCCGTCGGGCCGAGCAGATGTTCGGCCCGACCAGGACCGAGTAGGACGGACGAAGCATGGGCACGGTGTACTGCGACCTGGCGATCTCCCTGGACGGCTACCTGGCGGGCCCCGACCAGACACGGGACACCCCGTTGGGCGTGGGCGGGATCAAGCTGCACCAGTGGAAGTTCGACGAGCCCGAGAAGCACGAACGGGAGATCGAGGCCATCGTGGACGCGGGCGCGTTCATCATGGGGCGCAACATGTTCGCCGGACCGGGAGCCGGGGTGTGGGACGCGGACTGGACCGGCTGGTGGGGCGAGGACCCGCCGTACCACGGGCCGGTGTTCGTGCTGACCAAGCACGAGCACGACCCGATCCCGAGGGAGGGCGGCACGACCTTCCACTTCGTCACGGGCGGTGCCACCGAAGCCCTCGACCGGGCTCGGGAGGCCGCGGCGGGTAGGGACATCTCGATCGCGGGCGGGGCGGCCACGGCCAACCAGTTCCTGGCCGCGGGCCTGGTCGACGAACTGCGCCTGCACGTCGCCCCGGTCCTGCTGGGCTCCGGCGCACGGCTCTTCGACGGCGGCGCGCTCACCGACCTGGTCCAGGTCGACGCCCGCGCCACCCCGAGGATCACGCACCTCCGCTACGCCCGCGCGTAACCGATCCGGTCGGCCTCCACGTGGCGGTCACCGGCTTCCTGACGACACTCCGACGCCTGTCCGGCCAGCGCCTTTCCGCCGTGCCGGCCGCGTGCAAGGTGGCTCCCCCAAGGTGAGGCGCGCTCGGTAGGGGACCGGGCGCGCCGAGCCGAGGAGTGTCGATGAGGAGTCCACGAGGTGCGGAAGGCCTGACGTGGCGGCTCACCGCCGTGGTGGCCGTGCTGGCGGCGGGGGCCGCCGTGCCGGTCGCGCCGCCGGTCCACCGGGAAACGCCGAGGATCACCGAGGCCGCGGACACCGTTCTGGCGGTGCGGGCGGCGCGTGAGCAGCACGCGGACGTGACCGTTCTGGATCTGACGACACCGACCAGGAAGGTGTCCGCCAAGCCGGACGGATCGCTGGAAGCCGAGCTGACCGCCCTCGACCCGCAGTGGCAGGCGATCGAGCGCGGTGACTGGGCGAAGGTGTTCTCCGGCCGCCCCGACTCGACCTCCTGGTACGGCGCCAACGACTCCGACACCCTCGGCAAGGT
>NZ_JBHYHC010000080.1:0-41881 GCF_042738955.1 Umezawaea sp. NPDC059074 | reverse complement strand
ACCGTACCGCGCAGGTCAGGGACGTGCCCCGACGACGAGGGAGTCCACCAGGCGAAGTTTCGCCAAGACCACTGGCGACAGCACGAACGGGTACAGGTCGTCCTTGCCCATGCTGCGGTTGAGCTGGTTCACCGCACGCGACAACGGCAACCACGTGTCGATCAGCTGGTCGAACTCCTCGTCCTGCTCACGGGGTTCGGCGTCGACCGGGGCCAACGGATGCGGCGGGATGTCGCGCCCGGTGACCCGTACGCCGTACGCCGCAGCGGTCTGCACGGTGTCACGGATGTGCAGCAGGTGCGCGAACGTCTCAGCCCAGTCCTCCCACGGGTGCGAGGTCGCGTAGGTGCTCACGTGCGTGGCGTTCCACCCAAGCTCAGGCGTGCCCGCGTAGTGCTTCCGCAACGCCTCCTGGTAGTCGACGCGCTCATCACCGAACACCTCCCGAAACCGATCGTGCCCACCAGCCCGATCGACCAGCACCTCCCAGTACCAATGCCCCACCTCGTGCCGGAAGTGCCCGAGCAACGTCCGGTACGGCTCAGCCATCTGCTCCCGCATCGCCTCGCGGTGACTGTCCACCCCCTCGGCCAAATCGATCGTGATCAACCCGCTGGCGTGCCCGGTGATCACGTGCTCGGCCTCACTTGACAACAGGTCGAACGCCACGTCACCAACCGGCAACCCGAGATCGTCGAGCTGGTGCAGCAACCGCCGCTTCGCCGCCTCGGCCCGAACGAACGCCTCGGGCGCATCCCCGTCAGCCGGCCGAGTCCTGGTCAACGCACAGCAGTCGCACAGAGTGTCCGGGTTGGCCGTCACCCAGTTGCACCCAGCCAGCACCGCGTTGGCACACCGGTGGCGACCGTCGAGCGCGAGGAGCGCGCGGTCGGCACGCGAGTACCCGACCGCCGTACCGCACACAACACACGTGGAGTTCTCGAAGAACAGGAGGTTGCCGCAGGACGGACACGTGAACGAACGCATGGTGGTGCCCCTCTTGGATTTCTTCGGGAGTCCCTCGCGGATACCCGCGCGGAGCCCGGTCAATCGTCGAGGGACCGGACCTCACGGTCGTAGAACGCGTCGGTGTCGAAGCCCATACCGGCGAAGTGACCCGCGATTTCCAAACTCAGCACACCGTGCAGGCGGGTCCAGAAGGAAAGCGACCGCTCCTGCGTGGTGTCGGCGGGGAAGCTCGCAAGGACCGGGGCGAAGATCCTCTTGGCCAGGACCGTGGCTTCGGGTGGAGCGGAGTAACCGGGAACCGGCGTGCCGTAGAGCAGCAGGTAGCGTTGCGGATTGGCCAACGCCCAACGCCGAAGGGCCATCGCCATACCCGGTCGCCCCTCGTTCGCGGCGGCTTCGACGACCTCGGCCAGTTCCTCGTAAGCACTGAGGATCATGCCGGTGAGCAGCTCATCGCGACCAGCGAAGTAGCGGTACAGAGCGGGGGCGGTCATACCCATGTGCTTGGCGATGGCCTTGAGCGACAGCCCGGCAGCACCGGCTTCGGCGATCTGCTCCCAGGCATGCGCTTGGACCTCACTGCGGACCTGTTCGCGGTAGCGGGCACGAGGGCTGCCTGACAGCTGTTCCACGACGCCCCCTTCTCCTCGGTGACACCCAGTCTAGAGGAGTGATAGGGTATAACTGTAGTGATGGCATATAAGGAGGCTTCTGGTGAACGTCGATCTGGTGACGCGGTCTTGGCTAGACCTGTGGAACGGCGACTACGACGTCGCAAAGAGCTTGGTGTCAGACGACATCCGGGTACACGCGGCGCTGGCGGACGGAGGAGACGGAACTGCGGTTTCCGGGCGGGACGGGTTGGTGGGCTGGATCAGCCAGGTTCGCGCGGCATTCTCATCATTGACGTTCTCAATCGAGGTCGGCCCGATCGTGCAAAACGATCATCTTGCCGTCCGGTGGATTGCCAACGGGATCTACGGCGGCGGATTTCCAGGAGCGGCCGCACCTATCGGCACACCTATCTTGTTCGCCGGGACGGACCTGCTTCGGGCTGATGGGGACCGCTTGGTGGAGTACTGGGTGAACTCCGACATGCACGTCCTGCTCGCCCAGTTGCAGGTAGGTTGAGGTTGGGGCCCAAGATCGACTGGTGACCGGGCTGGGACTGCCAGGCGGGGGCCACGGAACGTGGCCGATTTGACATGGGGATTTCGGCCTTAAACTGGTTGTCGGGCGGGCCTCTCTTCGGACCGCCTTTTGAGCCCGACCAAGGCCGAAATGAGGGGCCCCATGTCAAATCGGCCACAGCACGCTGGAAATCGCAGCCACTGAAAGACCACGCTGGAAATCGCAGCCACTGAAAGACCCCGCTGGAAATCGCAGCTGCTGACAGACCACGCTGGAAATCGCAGCCGCTGACAGACCACGCAGGAACCAGTGGCCACGGGGAGGGCTCGGCTGGAAACCCCACCCCCACCCCCCGATCGTTATCGCCCTGAGCCTTGACCGCCACTGTGTTATCGCTAACACTTGCTCCCACTCGTCACGCTGCGGTGACGGTTGACCACCGTGGTCGGCCCAAGGGGAGGTGTCCGTGGTCGGAACGAAACGATCCGGGGGCCCTTGGGACGGGTGTGTGCCGAGTGGCGTGCGAGTGGGGCGTTGGGTGAGGTGGGGTTCCGCCGTTGCGCGGGGCCCCACTCCACCCGTCACGAGGGTTCAAAGGTCGGGCTGACGACGGAGATCGCCCCGACCTTGCTCGAGCACAATTGTTAGCGCTAACACGTGATCAATGGCGATCAAGGAGTTGTCGTGTTCGGTAAGAAGTTGACCGTGGTGGCGGTCGGGGTTCTGGGGTTGTCGCTCTTAACCGCGTGTGGCAACGCCGCGGACAGCACAGGTGGCGCCGGGTCGATCGTGCTCGGGTTCTCGCAGGTCGGCGCGGAGAGCGGGTGGCGGACGGCGAACACGAAGTCGATCCAGGAGTCGGCCAAGTCCGCCGGGATCGAGTTGAAGTTCTCCGACGCGCAGCAGAAGCAGGAGAACCAGATCACCGCGATCCGGTCGTTCATCCAGCAGAAGGTGAAGGTCATCGCGTTCTCGCCCGTCGTCGAGTCCGGGTGGGACACGGTGCTCAAGGAGGCGAAGACGGCGAACATCCCGGTCATCCTCACCGACCGGTCCGTCGACTCGTCGGACAAGTCGCTCTACAAGACCTTCCTCGGGTCGGACTTCGTGGCCGAGGGCAAGAAGGCCGGGGAGTGGCTGGTCAAGGAGACCGCGTCGGCTTCCGGGGACGTGAACGTCGTCGAGTTGCAGGGCAGCACGGGGTCCGCGCCCGCGAACGACCGCAAGAAGGGGTTCGCCGACGCCATCGCGTCCGCGTCGAAGATCAAGGTCGTCGCGTCGCAGACCGGTGAGTTCACCCGCGCCAAGGGCAAGGAGGTCATGGAGGCCTTCCTCAAGTCGCAGAGCAAGATCGACGTTCTCTACGCGCACAACGACGACATGGCGCTCGGCGCGATCGAGGCCATCGAGGCCGCGGGGAAGAAGCCGGGGACGGACATCAAGATCGTGTCGGTCGACGCGGTCAAGGACGGGATGACGGCGCTCGCCGACGGGAAGATCAACTACATCGTCGAGTGCAACCCGCTGCTCGGACCGCAGCTCATGGACCTGGTGAAGAAGGTGTCCGCTGGCCAGGAGGTCCCGGCGCGCATCGAGACCCAGGAGACCGAGTTCGACCAGGCGAAGGCCAAGGCCGCACTCCCGCAACGCCAGTACTGACCCGAGCGAGGACGGCCAGTGATGACGGAGTCGCGAGCGATCCTGGAGATGACCGGCATCCGGAAGGAGTTCCCCGGCGTCGTCGCCCTGGACGGCGTGGACTTCCGGATGTTCCCCGGTGAGGTGCACGCCCTGATGGGCGAGAACGGGGCCGGGAAGTCCACGCTCATCAAGACGTTGACCGGCGTGCACGGGATCGACGCGGGCACGATCACGCTCGGCGGCGCGCCGGTCGCGTTCGCCGGGCCGTCCGAGGCGCAACGCGCGGGCGTGAGCACGGTGTACCAGGAGGTGAACCTGCTGCCGAACCTGTCGGTGGCGGAGAACATCTTCATCGGGCGCGAGCCCCGCCGCTTCGGCCGCATCGACTGGGCCGCCGCGAGGCGTCGGGCGGAGGTCCTCCTGGAGGGGCTGGACCTCCGCCTCGACGTGTCCGCCGAGTTGGGCACGCAGTCGATCGCGGTGCGGCAGATGGTCGCGATCGCGCGGGCGCTCGACGTGTCGGCGCGGGTGCTGGTGCTCGACGAGCCGACGTCCAGCCTGGACGCGGGCGAGGTGGAACGGCTGCTCGCGGTCGTGCGCCGGGTGCGGGACGAGGGGATGGCGGTCCTGTTCGTGTCGCACTTCATCGACCAGGTGTTCGCGGTCGCCGACCGGATGACCGTGCTGCGCAACGGGAAGCTGGTCGGCGAGTACCGCACGGAGGACATCTCGCCGGTCGAGCTCGTCACGAAGATGATCGGCAAGGAACTGGCGGCGCTGGAGGACATCGAGGACATCACCCACCGCCACTCCGGCGGCGAGGTGTTCCTCGAAACCGGCGGGCTCACCAGGAAGGGAGCCATCGCCCCGTTCTCGGTGGAGATCCGCGCGGGCGAGGTCGTCGGCCTCGCCGGGCTGCTCGGCTCGGGTCGCACCGAGTTGGCGCGCCTGCTGTTCGGCGCGGACCACGCCGACGGCGGCGAACTGCGGATCGACGGGAAACCCGTCTCGATGCGGACCCCGCGCACCGGCATGGACCACCGGATCGCGTACTGCTCCGAGGACCGCAAGACCGAGGGGCTGGTCGGGGAGCTGACCGTGCGCGAGAACATCGTGCTGGCGCTCCAGGCGGCCCGCGGCTGGGCGCGGCCGCTGTCCCGGCGCAAGCAGGACGAGCTGGCCGCCCGCTACATCGCCGCGCTCGACATCCGGCCCGCGTCACCTGAGGCACCGGTTCGCGACCTCAGCGGCGGCAACCAGCAGAAGGTCCTGCTCGCCCGGTGGCTCATCACCGAGCCGCGGCTGCTGATCCTGGACGAGCCGACCCGCGGCATCGACATCGGCGCGAAGACGGAGATCCAACGGCTCGTCGCCCGGCTGTCCGACGACGGGATGGCCGTGCTGTTCATCTCCGCCGAACTGGAGGAGGTGCTCCGGCTGAGCCACCGGGTGGTCGTGCTGCGGGACCGGCACGTGGTGGCGCAGAAGGACAACACGGCGCTGACCGCCGACGAGGTCATGGCCGACATCGCCGAGGGGAACGGGTCGTGACGGGGCACCGCTTGTTCTGGCCCGTCACCGCGCTGGTGGCGCTGCTGCTGGTCGACCTGGTGGTGAAACCGTCGTTCTTCAAGGTCGAGTTCCGCGACGGCCACCTCTACGGCAGCCTGATCGACATCCTGCGCCTGGGCGCTCCGCTGATCCTGGTGGGCATCGGGATGACCCTCGTGGTCGCCACCCGCGGCATCGACCTGTCCGTCGGGTCGGTCGTCGCGATCAGCGGCGCGCTGGCGTGCCTGCACCTGAGCGGCCTCGGCGACCAGAACTCCGTGGGAGGCACGCTCGTCGCGGTGGGCTTGGCACTGGGCCTGTGCCTGGCGTTGGGCGCGTGGAACGGGTTCCTGGTGTCGGTGCTGGGCATCCAGCCGATCATCGCGACGCTGATCCTCATGGTCGCGGGCCGGGGGATCGCGCAGCTGATCACCGACGGCCAGATCATCACGATCACGTCCACGTCGTTCCGCGCGCTCGGCAGCGGTTACCTGCTCCTGGTGCCGGTGTCGATCCTGATCGCGCTGGCCGTGTTCGCCGCGAGTTCCCTGCTGGTCCGCAAGTCCGCGCTGGGCCTGCTGATCGAGGCGGTGGGCGGCAACCCCGAGGCGGGCAGGCTCTCCGGCGTGCGCTCGGGGCGGCTGATCTGGCTGGTCTACGTGTTCGGCGGGCTGTGCGCGGGCGTCGCGGGGCTGATGGTCGCCGCGAACACCTCCGGGGCCGACGCCAACCACGCGGGCCTGTGGATCGAGTTGGACGCCATCCTCGCGCTCACCATCGGCGGCACCCGCCTCACCGGTGGCCGCTTCTCCCTGGGCGGCACCGTGGTCGGCGCGCTGCTCATCCAGACCTTGACCACGACCGTCTACACGCTCGGCATCCCCGACACGGCGACGCTGCTGGTGAAGGCGCTGGTCGTGCTGCTGGTGTGCCTGGTGCAGTCGCCGGAGTTCCGGGCGAAGGTCCGACCCCGCCGTGCCACGGAGGTAACCGCGTGACCGCCCGCCTGCTCGGCTACCGGCCCCGGCAGCGCCACCTGCCGATGCTCGCGACCCTCGTGCTGCTGGTCGGGGCCTACCTCTACGGCGCGTCCCAGTACACGGCGTTCGGGTCCGGCCAGGTCGTGTTCAACCTGTTCATCAACTACTCGTGGCTGCTGGTGGTCGCGGTCGGGATGACCTTCGTCATCCTCACCGGCGGCATCGACCTGTCCGTGGGCTCGGTGGTCGCGCTCTCCACCGTGCTGTCGGCGGAACTGCTGACGAAGCACGGCTGGCCCGCGCCCGCGGTGATCGTGCTGGTGCTGGTCGTGGGCGCGCTGCTCGGCACGGGCATGGGCGCGCTGATCCACCACCTGGGGATCCAGCCGTTCATCGCGACCCTGGTGGGCCTGTTCTTCGCCAGGGGCCTGTGCCTCACGATCAGCACCGAGGCCCCGTCGATCGACAACGGCCTGTTCACCACGTTGGCCCAGACGCAGATCCCGCTGCTGGGCGACACCCACGTGTCCGTCAGCGTCGTCATCGCCCTGGCGGTGGTCGCGGTCGCGGCCTACGTCCTGCACCACACCCGGTTCGGCCGCACGGTGTACGCGGTGGGCGGCAGCGAGCAGTCGGCCGTCCTGATGGGACTCCCGGTGGCGCGGACCAAGGTCTCCGTCTACGCGCTCAGCGGGTTCTGCTCCGCGCTGGGCGGGCTGCTGCTGGTGTTCTACAAGCTCTCCGGCGACCCGTTGAGCGCGATCGGCACGGAGTTGGACGCCATCGCCGCGGTCGTCATCGGCGGCACGGTCCTGTCCGGCGGGTCCGGCTACGTCGTCGGCACGGTCCTCGGGGTGCTGGTGCTGGGGATGATCCAGACCCTCATCGACTTCGACGGCACGCTCAGCTCGTGGTGGACCAGGATCGCGATCGGCGGGCTGCTGTTCGTGTTCATCGTGCTCCAGCGGCTGATCGCCCGCCGGTCGGTGTGAGCGTTCACAACCGGGTTTCCCCGTCGGGTCGTCGAGAATTTCCCACCTCGACGACCCGACGGTGGAAAGGGCGCTACTTCAGCGCGCAGGTGGCGAATCGCTCCAGGCCTTCTGGCTTGGGGGCGAGTCGGCCGATGGCGGTTTCGATGCGGTTCAACGCGGCGATGCGCTTGTCCTCCAGCGGTCCGAGGATGGCGTTGTCCACGAAGTTGGGGCCGCCTTGTCCCGCGGTGTCGACCAGGCGCTTGTTGGCCTCGGCGATCTGGTTGTCCAGGTTCGCCAGCTCCTTCGTGACCTCGGCCTGCGCTCCCGCGGGCACGGGCGGGATGGCGTCAACCGGGCTCGGGCAGACGATGCTCTGCCCGCCCGCCGCGGGCGCGGCGGACGTCGACGGCGGCTGCTGCGCGACGGCGCTGCTGATCGTCGTGCTCGGCGCGGGAGCGGCCTGACCTGGGGCTCCGAGCTTGCAGGTGGCGAACCGCTCCAGGCCTTCCGGCTTGGGCGCGAGCCGACCGATGGCCGTTTCGATCCGGTTGAGAGCGGCGATGCGCTTGTCCTCCAACGGTCCGAGGATGGCGTTGTCCACGAAGTTCGGTCCTCCCTGTCCCGCGGTGTCGACCAGGCGCTTGTTGGCCTCGGCGATCTGCTTGTCCAAGTTGGCCAACTCCCTGCTGACCTCGGCCTGCGCGCCCGCGGGCACGGCCGGGACGGCGGCTGTCGGGTCGGGGCAGGCGATGACCTGGGAGGAACCGCCCGCCTTGGAACCGCTGGCCAGCGCGGCTGCGGTCAACGCGGTGGTGAGGGCGGCGACTCCGACCAGTCCGACCAGCAAGACACGGCGTTTCTTGTGCTCGGGGAAGACGTGGGACATCGGGACACCTCGCAGGGGTCGGCGGACCGTGGAAACCGAAACTTTCGGCGTCGGCACGGATCGTTCTCGGTCGCTGGGGAGTACGGCGCGAAAAAGTGCCGGGTTCAACGTCCAAGAAATGTGTTCCCGGCATACCGAGCGGTCCACCTGTCGAATGCCCGTCGAATAGCGACCAGCGGTGAAGCGTGACCGGCCATTGTGAACGTGCTACAACTGAAAGCGGGTGTGGGGACCGCCGCCGCGCAGTGGGCCCCACACCCGCCGGAGGGACTAGATCTTGCCGGTTCCGGCGCCGCTGATGACGGTCGCCTTGACGCCGCTGGCCGCGTCGAGGGTGTAGGAGTACGGGATGGCCTTCACGGTGCCGCCCGCGCTGCCCGCGCCGGAGTTGACGAAGTAGTTGTTCTTCGCCACGAGGTTCGCGGCGGGGGAGCTGCCCTCACCGCGGTGGAACGGGTCCTTGGTGTTCTCGAAGTAGTTGCCCTCGACCAGGACGCCCGCGTCCTTGGTGGACGCCACGCCGTAGGACGTGACGCCGCCGTAGTAGTTGTTGTAGACGTGCACGGGGTTGCCGAAGCGCACCCGCGGGTGGCGCTGGTTGGTGCCGTTGAACCAGTTGTGGTGGTAGGTCACGCGCAGCTTGCCCGTGTCCTCGGAGCCGTTGCCGTCGTCGTGGCCGAGCAGCATCGTCTTGTCGTGGCTGGAGACCTTGTTCCACGACACCGTGACGCAGTCCGACGCCCGCTTGATGTCGATGGCCCCGTCGTAGCCGTTGGACAGCGAGTTGTGGTCGATCCACACCCGCGTCGAGTACTGCACGTTGATCGCGTCGTCGTTCCACCCGCTGAAGTTCAGGTTGCGGATGATCACGTTGGAGGCGTTGGCGACGTTGAGCCCGCTCCCGGTGATGGTGGCGTTCGAGCCGACCCCGATGATCGTCTTGTTGGCCGCGACCTTGGTCATGGACGACAGGTTGATCGTGCCGGAGACGCGGATGACGGCCGGGCTCGTCGACTTCGCCGCCGCGGTCAGCGCGTCCGCGGTGGTCACGGTGACCGGGGCGGTGCTGCCGCCGCCGGTCGTGCCGCCGCACTGCGTCGCCCAGCCCGCGAGGTCGAACGGGGCGGCGTTGGCGGGCAGGGCCGAGGTGGCCGTGCCCACGAGGACGGCCGTGGCGAGCAGTGCCGCGCGCCACGACTTCCTGGTGGTTTTGGGGAACATCGAGTACCTCTCCTGGAATTGTCGCGACCGTCGTCGGTGACGGCCGGTACCGCTTTCGGACAAGTGCTGGCGGCAGTTGTCGGCGGTCCAGTACTGCGGTTCTCACTCGGGTCCCGGCAGGGACGATCCGCGATTCACCACGAATCGACGATGTGGGTGGAGATGTGGTCGAGGTTCCAGTCGTCGCCGAGGCCGGGCCGCGTCGGCAGGGCGACGGTCCCGTCCTCGTCGAGCGCGTCGACGATGGAGTGCAGGTGCGGTGGGACGAGGTCGAAGTCCACGTGCGGGTGCAGCAGGCCCCGTTCGTAGAACCGGCTCGCCTCCGACGCGCCGAGGAGCGCGAGGCTGGCCGAGCCGTTGCCGTGGATCTCGCAGTCCATCCCGAACGACTCGGCCAGGTGCAGCACCTTGAGCACGGGGGTGATGCCGCCACAGCCGTTCGCTCCCGCCCGGAGGATGTCGCACGACCCGCCCACGACCCACTCCGCACGGGTCAGGTGCTTGCCCCACGCCACCTCCGGGCCGATCACCGGGATGTCGAGCTGGTCGGCCAGCCACCGGTAGGAGCTCGCCGACGCCTCCTCCATCGGCTCCTCGAACCAGGTGAAGCCCAGCCGCTGCACGGCCCGGCCCAGTTCCAGCGCCTCGGTCCGGCGGTACCAGTGGTTGGCGTCCAGCATCAGCTCGACGTCCGGTCCGACGGCGTCGCGCACGGCCTCGCACGCCTCGACGTCCCTCCGCACGCTCGGCGCACCGGGCACCGGCGGCATCCACGTGTGCAGCTTGACGGCCCGGTACCCCTGCTCCACCAGGCCCTTCGCGAACAGCGCGTAGTCCTGCGGCGTGGCGAGCCCGCCAGGGGTGGTGTCGCCGCACATGGTGCTGGCGTAGGCGGGCACCCGGTCGCGCGCCCCGCCCAGCAGCTTCCACAGCGGCAGGTCGGCGCGGTGGCCGAGCAGGTCCCACAGCGCTTGGTCGACGTAGCCGAGCGCCCGGTCGGTGAACCCGCCGTGCGAGCCCCGCTGGCGGTGCGCCAACGTGCGCCACAGCCGCTCGCGGTCCCAGGGGTCCTGCCCGAGCAGCACCGGCCGCACGTGCCGGTCCAGCACCGCGGGCCGCACATGGTCCGGCAGGACTTGGCAGCGCCCGGTCACGCCGTCGTCGTCGGTGATCTCCAGGACAGCCTCGACGACGTCGTGCGGGTCGCTGGGGTGCCGGTGGCCCGCCTCGTCCACGGCGGTGTGCGCGGTGGTCGTGAACACCCGCACCCCGATCGACCGGATCACCTCCGCTCCTCCCACTCCTTCTGGGCGGCCGACAGCTTGTCCGCGAGGCCGGTGAGGAACTCCTGCGCGGACAGCTGCCCCAGCAGCACCTTCTGGTACGCGGGTTCGCTGTCGGTCTTGGTGATCGAGGAGTACTGCGGCAGGTAGACGGGCGCGGGGACCAGTTTGGTCGCGGGGTCCTCCAGCACGCCGAGCGCCATCCTCACCGGCTGGTTGGCCTCGATCCACTTCTCCGACCGCACGTCGGTGTTCGCCGGGATCTGGCCGACCTTCTCGTTCCAGTAGCTGTTGGACTCCGCCGACACCAGGAACTCCACGAACTTCCAGGCCGCGTCGGTGTTCTTGCTCCCCTTGAAGACCGCGAACCCGTCGGTGGGGTTGGGCACGACCGTCTTCTTGCCCGACGGCCCGACCGGCAGCGAGATCGCGCCGACCTTGTCCGTGCCCAGCGCCTTGGTGACGTCGGAGTACGAGCCGAGGTTGTGGTGCATCATCGCGACCGAGCCGCCGGTGAACTGGGCGACCATCTGCGTGTAGTTGTTGTTCACGTCGGCCTCGGGCGTGGCCTTCTTGTACAGCTCCGCGACCTTGCGCACGAGGTCCGCGTTGCCCGAGGAGGCGACCGTGCTCGTCGTCCCCTCGAAGAACTTCTCCACCCCGGAGTACGCGTAGGTCTCGGTCAGGAGCTGGAAGATCGAGCCCGCGCCGCCGCGGATCGTGTAGCCGTAACGGTTCTGGGCCGGATCGGTCAGCTTCACCGCCCGGTCGACCAGTTCGTCCCACGTCGTCGGCGGCGTCAGGTTCGCGGCCTCGAACCAGTCCTTGCGGTACCAGATCACGTCGAGGTTGCCCGACGAGGGCGCGGAGTACAGCTTGTGGTCCGGCGCGGTCTGCCGCACGGTCTCGACCAGGCCCGGCAGCAGCTTCCCCTTCATCGGCCCGGAGTCGATCCGGTCGTCGAGCGGTTCGAGCGCGTCCTGTCCGACGAGGTTCGCCAGGTACGACGTGGTCACGCCGCCGACGTCCGGCACGGACCCGCCCGCGATGGCCGTGTCGTACTTCTGCTGCACGGACGCGCTCGGCACGCCGACGTACTCGACCTTGATGGTCGGGTTGGCGGCCTCGAACCGCTTGATCAGCTCCTCGTAGATCGGTGTGCGGCCGGGGCCGCCGTTGTTGTCCCAGAACGTGATCGTGGCGTTGCCGCCACCACCGCCGCCCGCGTCCGAACAGCCCGCGACCGCCATACCCAGCGCCAGGACGACCGCCACCGCGCGTCGGAATCCCATCGTTGTCCTCATCCCTTGACCGCCCCCGCACTCAGGCCCTGCACCAGGAACCGCTGGACGACCGCGAACACGAGCACGACCGGCACGGCGGCGACCACGCCACCGGCGGCGAGCGCGCCGAAGTCGGTGTTGAACTCGCCGAGGGCGTAGCTGAGCCCGACCGGCAAGGTGAACTTGTCCTGCCTGCCCGCGAACATCAGCGCGAACAGGAAGTTGTTCCACGCGCCGATGAACGCGAACGACCCGACCGCGACCAGCGCGGGCCGCAGCAGCGGCAGCGTGATCGCGAAGAACGCCCGCAGCCGCGTGCAGCCGTCGACCATCGCGGCCTCTTCCAACTCCACCGGGATGTTGCGGACGAACCCGCTCATCAGGATCAGCGCCAGCGGCAGCTGGAAGGCCGTGTCGGCGACGACCAGCCCGGTCAGGCTGTTGAGCAGCCCGGCGTTCTTGAAGATCACGAACAGCGGGATCAGCATCATCGCGCCGGGGATGAACTGCGTGCACAGCAGCGCCAGCAGGAACACCCGCTGGCCGCGGAACCGGAAGCGCGCCAACGCGTACCCGCCCATCAGCGCCAGCACGCTCACCACGCCGAGCGTGCCGACGGCCACCAGCAGGCTGTTGGTGAAGAACACGCCGAACCCGAGGCCGTTCCACACCGTGTCGAAGTGCTCGAACGTGACCGGCCACGGCACCAGCGCCGTCGACCCGGTGGGCCGGAAGGCGAAGACGACCATCCAGTAGAACGGCACCAGCGTGAACAGCAGGTACAGGGCCAGCGGCAGGTGCAGCCGCCAGCTCCGACCGGGTTCGTCGCGGCGCCTCCGTCGTGGCGGGGTGTCCCGGCGCGGCGGGTCGACCTGGAGTGGCCGGATGAGCGTCTCGGTCATGACCGACTCCCGAACTTGGACAGCCGCAGGTAGAGGATCGAGAAGAACAGCAGGACCACGAAGCCCGCGACCGTGAGCGCCGAGCCGTAGCCGAAGTCGTGCGAGTCCACGGCCTTGCGCGCCACGTACAGCGGCAGCGTGGTCGTCTGGTTGGCCGGCCCGCCGCCGGTGAGGGTGTAGATCAGGTCGACGTTGTTGAACTCCCACACCGCCCGCAGCAGGGTGGACAGCACGATCGCGTCCCGCAGGTGGGGGAGCGTGACGCTGAGGAACCGCCGCCACCGGTTGGCCCCGTCCACGGCCGCGGCCTCGTACAGGTCCTTCGGGATGGTCTGGAGGTCGGCGAGCAGCAGGATCGCGAAGAACGGCACGCCCCGCCACAGCTCGGCCACCACGGTCGCCGGGAACACCGTCGCCGGATCGCCCAGCACGGACGTCCCGTGGTCGCCGACGCCGAGGTTCGCCAACTCCTGGAACACCCCGGTCGACGGGTTGTAGAGCAGGATCCAGATGCCCGTCGTCAGCACGCCCGACACGGCCCACGGCGAGAACACCAGCGACCGCGCCACACCCCGGCCGATGAACGTCTCGTTCACGATCAGCGCCAGCGCCAGGCCGAGCAGCAGTTGCAGCCCGACCTGCACGACCACCCACTTGGCGCTGAACAGGAGGCTCTGCCAGAACAGCGGGTCGTCGGTGAGCATCCGGCGGAAGTTGTCCAGCCCGGCGAAGCCGTTCTTCCACGGCTGCGTCACGTTGTAGTTGCGCAGGCTGTAGTAGACGACGCTGCTGATGGGGTAGAGCAGGAACGCCACCAGCACGGCCACCGTGGGCAGGATCAGCGCGTAGGGCGCCCACTGGCGCCGTCGTCGGAGCACCGCGGTCACGAGGGGTTCCACCCGTCGGTGCCCGCGAGGTAGGCCCGCACGGTGTACTTGGCGGCGTCCGTGGTCGACAGCTGCGGCCGGTCCGTGCCGGTGCCCGCGCCGGGGCCGCTGTTGTGGAACTCGGCGAACCTCGCGTCGCGCCAGGAGAAGCCGGACATGTCGGTCCACGGCGCGGCCTTGACCGCGGCGGGCAGCACGGTGTCGCGGACGACGACCTGGGCGATGGCGTCGGGGTCGCCGCTGGGGTGCCACGGCCTGCCCAGGTAGTAGGTGCGGGCCTTGGCGGTGCTCAAGACCGTGCTGTTGACGATCAGGAAGCCGAAGGGGTTGTCGCGGCGGGTGCTGGCGGCCGTGAGGTAGCCGTTCGGGTCGCCGCCCCGGTCCAGCGCGGTGATGGTGGCCCGGTCGAACACCGCCGTGGCCCTGCCGAACAGGAAGTCCACGTCACCGCTGATCGCGCAGTCCCGGTAGTACTGCCTGGCACGGGTGCCCGCCGCCGGGCTGTCGGCGTAGAGGGTGTCCTGGTGGCCCAGGAACGTGACGCGGTCGAACAGCATCCGGTCGCCGATGGCCTTCACCGCGACCGCCTGCGTCGCGGTGATCTCCGGGTGCCGCGCGCGGTCGAAGGAGTTGCGGAACGTCAGGTCGCGGGCGGTGAAGTCGGTCGCGGCCAGGGTCGCGGTGGCGCTGCCGGTCGTGCCGTACGTGCTGCCGTCGGGCTTCTTGGTGCCGCTGGCGTTGTCGTAGTCGATGACCACGTCGCTCGCCCGCCCGGTCGAGCCCCGCAGGGTCAGGCCGCGCTTGCTCGCGGGCACGGTGATCACCTCGTGGTACACGCCCGGCTGGAGCGTGACCACGCCACCGACGGGCGCGGCGTCGATCGCCGACTGCACCGTCGCGAACGTCCCGATCCCGGCGACGGAGACGCCGGGATCGACTCCGGCCCTCAGGTGGGCGACCCGGTGCGCGGGCTCCAGACCACGGGTCAACGTCGGCGTCCACCCGGCGTCGGAGCCCAGCGGCGTGGCCGGGTTGGCGGCGTTGAACGCGGCCAGCAGGCTGGTCGGCCTGCCGTCGACGAGCGTACCGCGCTCGGTCATCGCGGTGCCGCCCCAGTTGTAGACGGCCTGTTCCGGTTTCGCCC
Organism: Umezawaea sp. NPDC059074; assembly: GCF_042738955.1. Taxonomy (NCBI): domain Bacteria; kingdom Bacillati; phylum Actinomycetota; class Actinomycetes; order Pseudonocardiales; family Pseudonocardiaceae; genus Umezawaea; species Umezawaea sp. NPDC059074. The sequence goes on along the minus strand of NZ_JBHYHC010000080.1, from coordinate 27,026 downwards.
AGTCGCGGAAGCGGAAGTAGTTGTTCTGCGCGTAGAGCTGCGAATTGACGCCGACGCCCCAGCTGTAGACGTGGCCCGCTTTCGGCTCGTACAGGTTGTCGTAGACGTGCACCTGACCGAACCGGACCCTGGGCGCGCGTTCCTCGACATTGCGGAACACGTTGTGGTGCACGGACACGCGCAGTTTGCCGGGGTCGACTGTCGAACTGTTCGACGAACCGATCAGCATCGTCTTGTCGTGGTCGGCGAAGAGGTTGTGCGAGACGGTGACCAGGTCGGAGGCGGTGGTGATGTCGAGCAGGCCGTCGTGCGCCTGGTAGGGCCGTCCGAAGTGGACCGGGGAGGCGTTGTCGGGGTTGGGCTGGTCGGTGAACGTGTTCCCGTCGACCCACACGTGCGTCGCCCGTTGCAGGGACACGGCGTCGTAGAGCGAGTTCCAGTTGCCGGGGGCCTGACCGGGGGAGTTGTCGTTGGGATCCCACTGCGGGAAGCAGTCGTGCGAGTCGCGGAAGGTCAGGTTCCGGACGATGACGTTGTCCACGCCGTGGATCCGCAGGCTGCCGCCGGTGATGCCCGCGTTTCGACCGAGGCCGACGATCGTGGTGTTCGAGGTGACGGCGAGCCCGATCGTGGCGCCCTGCTTGGCGGCCGAGGCCGCGCGGGCGTCCTCCAGCGGGCCGGACGGCTCCTGGTCACGGCCCCACACGGCCGGGTCGTAGGCCGCCAGGTACGCGTCCAGCGAGTATCCGTCGACGGCGTAGTCGGTGCAGGACAGGGGTTTCCCGGCGTCGTCGGTGTTGGCGTCGATCACGCCCATGACCTGGACGATCTTGGGCGCGGGGTCGGCCAGCGCGGCGACGAGTTCCGCCCGGTTCCGGACGGTGTGCACGTGCTCCGCCGTGGCCGTCGACCCGCCCGTGGTGCCGGTGCCGCTCGACGCCCAGCCGTCGCCCGCTCGCAGCACCTCGCGGCCGACGTCGTGACCGGCCGGGGTCGCGGCCGCGGTCGGGACGACGACCGCCAGCGCGCTCGTCATCGACAACACGAGCGCATACCTCGTCAACCGCATGGCGGTGTGCCTTTCCTGGAGGTTATCGGGGTGGCAATTCATGGATATGAACGCCGTCCAGACTCGTGAATCGGATATTACGAATGTGTGTGCTTTGCGTCAATGAATTGATTCCCGATTCGACATTGTTCGACGGTTCGAACGACAATTCGACGGAATTCGAGTCGAATGGCGTCGAACGCGTTCAGCGGGTCGGAACCGTCTCGCGGACGCACCGGCGCTGCCCAATGGGGGCTTACGGTCGCGCCCGTGACGGCCGTAGCCTGCGGTAGACCAATCACCGGGCAGTCGAGGGGCGGGCGTGGTCACGATCGCCGATGTGGCTCGGCACGCCGGTGTCGCGCCGAGCACGGTCTCCTACGTCCTCACGGGCCGCAGGTCGATCTCGGCCGCCACCAGCGAGCGGGTGCGGGCCAGCGTCCGGCTGCTGGGGTACCGCTCGTCCGGCCCCCGTCGCACCCCGACCGGGGCCGCCGCGGGCGTGCTGGCGATGGTGCTCCCGCTGCGGGACGGCATGACCATGCCCGTGGTCACCCAGTTCGTGATCGCGGTGGCGAGCGCGGCCCGGCGGCACGGCCAGGACGTGCTGCTGCTGACAGCGGACGAGGGCGCGGACGGCGTGCGGCGGATCGCGGGCAGCGGCCGGGTCGACGGGCTGATCGTGATGGACGTGGAGATGCACGACGCGCGCGTGCCCGTGCTGCTCGAACTGGACCAGCCGTCGGTGCTGATCGGCGTTCCGGCCGACGCCACCGGGCTGACCTGCGTCGACCTGGACTTCGCCGCGGCGGGCGCGCGGGGCGTCGACCACCTGGCCGACCTCGGCCACCGCTACGTCGGGCTGCTGGGCGCGCCGAGGGCGGTCTACCGCAGGGACACCGGGTTCGCGCACCGGACCACGGCCGGGTTCAGCGCGGCGGCGCTGCGCCGCGGGATCGCGGTCACCACGGCGCCGGTCGAGCACGACCCGCCGTCCGTCCGGCGGCTCGTCACTGGCCTGCTCCGCGACCACCCGGCGCTCACGGGACTGGTGGTGCACAACGAGATCGCGCTGCCCGTCGTGGTCGACACGCTGCGCTCGCTCGGCCGCCGCGTGCCCGAGGACATCGCCGTCGTGGCGCTGTGCCCGGACGACCTGGCGGACCGGGTGCACCCGCCGATCACGTCGGTCGACATCCCCGCGGACGAGCTGGGCCACGAGGCCGTGGCGCTGCTGCGCCGCAAGATCGACGGCGAGCCGACCCCGGCGCTGACCCTGCTGCCCGCCCGGCTGACCGACCGGGCCAGCGCCGACCGGCGACGGCCCGGTCGCTGAGGCTCAGAGCCCGATGGCGAGCACGGCCACGTCGTCGTCGGCCTGACCAGGGGAGACGAACCGCGCGATCACCGTGTCCACGACCTCCTGCGGCGTCCGGCCCGCCACCGTGCCGAGGAACTCGCACAGGGTGGTGACGGCGTCGTCGTAGTCCACGTCGCGGCGCTCCACCAGCCCGTCGGTGTGCAGCAGCACGGTGCTGCCCGGTTCCAGCACGACCTGGTGGTCGCCGCGCGGCCGGGTGCGGAAGTCCGGGAAGCCGAACAGCATGTCGTGGCCGTCGAGCGGCAGTGCCGACCCGCCGGGCAGCAGCACGATCGGCTGCGGGTGGCCCGCGTTGGTGTAGTCCATCGTCCACCGGCCCGAGTCGTCCTCGTGCGGCGTGAGGTGGACGTGCACGAGGGTGCCGTGCGCCCGCACCGACAGGCCGGCCAACGCCGCTTCCAGCGCCTCCACGGCCGCGGCCGGACCGCTGGTCGGCAGGCACCACGCCGCCTGCCGCAACATGCTCTTGACCTGCCCCATCATCGTCGAGGCGTGCACGTCGTGGCCGGTGATGTCGCCGACCGTCACGGCCACCGTGCGGCTTCCGGGCAGCGGGAACGCGTCGTACCAGTCGCCGCCGACGGCCTCGTCGACGTCGGAGGGCAGGTAGGCCGCCGCCGTCGTCAGACCGGGCACGTCGGGCAGCGGCGACAGCATCGCCTCCTGCAACTCCCGCGCCACGTCCACCCGGCGTTCGAGCAGCCGGACCCGTTCGAGCGCCTGACCCGTGTACGCGGCCAACGTGGTGATGACCTCGCGCTCGCCCGCGTCCAGCGGGTGCGGCGCGTCCCAGCCGAAGACCAGCACGCCGAGAACTTCGCGCAGGCCGACCAGCGGCGCGCAGGCCGTCGCGTGCAGGCCCATGGTCCGGTAGAGGGCGACGGTCTCCTCGGGGAAGTCCTCCGCCAGCGCCTCGGGATCGGCGTAGCAGACCAGCCGCCGTTCCCGCACGGCCTTCGCCGTGACCAGGGGAGCGTCCAGCGAGTACCGGCCGAACTCCTCCACGGCGAGGTCCGCCGGCAGGTCCGGGTCGGCGACGCGGAGCAGGCCGCCCTGCGGGTCGGTGACCACCAGACCGACGTAGGACGGGGCGCGGTCGCCGGACACGAGTGCGCTGACCTGGTGCCGGATCTGCTCCAGGGTCCGGGCGCTGGCCAGCGCCTGCGCCGCCGTGAGCAGGATCTGGGTGCGCTCGTGGGCCAGGTCGAGCCGCGCCGACAGCTCCCGAGACCGGTCCGACTCGCGCCGGTGGTGCCGGGTCGCCAGGCGCAGGCGCAGCTCGGTCGTGCACATCGCGGCCAGGTCGGCCAGCGTGGCCAGCTCCTCGTCGGTCCACTCCCTCGGCTCGGTGTCGATCGCGCACAGCGAGCCGAGCACCTGCCCGTCCACCGACGTCAACGGCATCCCCGCGTACGCGACCACGCCGAGTTCCGGGATGGCGAGGTTGCCCCGCACCCGCTCCGACTCGCGCGCGTCGGTGAGCACCAGCGGTTCGCCGCTGGTCACGACGTGCTGGCAGAACGAGTGCGACATCGGCGTCTGCCGGGCGGTGGCCCACGGCTCGGCCAGCCCCGCCATGCCGGGGAACACCTGCCGGTCCGTCTCGACCAGCGACACCAGCGCGACCGGGACCCGCAGCTGGACCCGCACCATGGCGACGAACCGCTCCATCACCGAGTCCGACGCCGTCGACAACCCGGTGTCCCGCAGCGCCTTCAGCCGGGCGGGATCGCACAGCACGGCCGACGCGGCGTCCACCAGGGGACGGCCGGGCTGATCCAGCACGTGAGGTCTCCCGCTCCACCGGCGCCGGCAGGGTCCGGCGACGACCCCCACGATAGTTCGGCCCGGCTCCGGTCAGCTCGGCTGGTCCACCACGGGTCGGTCTCGTTTCCCCTCCCAGCCGATGATGACCTTCGACGCGAGCCGCAGGCCCTGCCGCGCGCTGAGGTCCGGCAGGTACGCCCGGCTCACCGCGTTCGCGATCCGGGGGAGCGCGGCGGAGTCCGGGTAGGCCATGAACATCGGGTGGTAGACCGGCTGGAACTTGGCCTTGAACGCGAACAGGGAGCGGAACCCGTACACCGGCTCCAGCACCCGGCCGGTGAAGTCCAGCAGCTTCTGGAGCCCGCGCGGCCGTTCACCGCGGTCCAGCCGGGCCAGCGGAGCCCCGGACAGGCTGAGGAACCCGGCCCCCTCCTCCTTCAACGTGGTCGCGGCCGACGCGATCAGGAACTCCATCGAGCCCCGGAAGCCGTCCGCCCGCCGCCGCATGAAGTCCAGCGTCCACCCCACGACCTCGCCGTCGCGGTACACCGGCAGCCAGCTGGTGATGCCGTGCACCGTGCGGTCGGCGTCGACTGCGATCAGGCACCGCACCCCGTCGCCGGACAGCTCCTCAAGGCCGCCGAGGGTGAACCCCATCTCCGGCAGCCCCTTGTCCGCCACCCACTCCTCGGAGATGGCCCTGACCTGGTCCGTCACCGCGTGCGGCGCGTCGGGGTAGCTCCACCACTCGGCGGTGACGCCCGCCTTCGCGGCCTTGTTCAGGGCGGTCCGCACGTCCTGCCACTTCTTGCCGGTGAAGGCCAGCTCCGCCAGCGGGATCACGGTGTCCTCGGCGACCTGGACGGTGCTCCAGCCGTGGGCGTCCACGGCGTCGCGCAGCTCCTGCCCGATGCTGTAGAGGCACGGGGTCCAGCCGTGGTGGCCGCAGAACTCGGCGAAGCCGCGCACCGCGTCCCGCCGCGCCTGCGGGTCGCCGATCGGGTCGCCGACGGTCAGCGCGATCGTGGCCACGACCCGGTAGGCGATCACCGCGCGGCCGTCCTCGGAGAACCAGTAGTGGTTGCCGCGCCAGGTGGTCATGTAGGACAGCGACGAGCCGCCGTGCCGCTGCACCAGCGCGCGGGCCCGTGCCGCGTCGGTCGCCAGGTCGGTGTGCCGGGCCCGCCACGAGGCTTGCAGGATGGCGGCCAGGACGACGACCCAGAACACGACGCCGGTGTACTCGAACAGCACGGTCGCGACCAGGTCGTCGGCGCTGAACCGCATCGGCAGCAGCCCGAGGTAGCCGGGCGGCAGGAACCGGGCGGGCAGGTCCGCGAGCAGGTCGGCGAAGCTCGGGGCGGGGGAGAACTGGTCGCGCACCAGGTAGCCGCCGCCGACGTACAGCGCGCTCAACGCCAGCAGCCCGCCGACCGTCAGCGTCCAGAACCGGCGCACCGGCGTGACCAGCGGGAACTGGCGGCGGGTCAGCAGCAGCACGACCACGATCGCCACCGGCAGCAGGAACGGCACGCCGTACTCGACGACCATGCCCGCGGTGACCGACCCGTCGGCGAGCCGCACCAGGTCCACCACGTACCAGCCCAGCAGCCCGGCCATCGCGACGTTGACCGCGAGCGCAGCCCACCAGGCGAACCGCCTGCCGCGGCGCAGCCCCTCGGCCAGCGCCAGCAGCACCAGCGCGGGCAGCACCGACATGACCATCGACGGGAACCGGCCGTAGGAGGCCTGGACCGTGGCGCTGCGGCACATCTCCACCAGGTCGGGTTCGGCGCAGTAGGACGCCACCGTGTCCGCGTCCGGCTGCGGCACCGCGAGGACGTCGGCGAACCACGCCAGCGGCCCGTTCGCGTACGGCGACAGCAGCGCCACGACGGAGCCGAGCGCGGACGCTGCCAGCAGCAGCGCCACCAGCACCCGTGTCTCCTCGTGCGACGGAGCCGAGGGCGCGGACGTGCGGCGCACGACCACCGCGCCGATCAGCAGCCCCACGAGCCCGCCCGCGAGCCGCAGGACGTCCTCCAGGTACCCGGAGTACAGCGCCAGCACGAGCAGACCGATGATCAGCAGCAACCGGACGCGCCGCCGCCAGTGCGGGGGCAGCCGGAAGCTCGTCGCGAGCGCGAGACCCACCAGCCCCACCGACGGCACGACGGCCACGTCCCCGTCCAGGTACGACAGCCACTCCCACTGCGTGGCCGCGCCCGCCCGCACGACCAGCGCGCCGGCGAGGCAGCCGAGCACGTGCGAGGCCGCGAACAGCAGCGCGGCACGGGTGGAGCCGAACTCGCGCTCGGCGATCGGGCCGAACAGCACCAGCAGCGAGGTCGTGCCGAGGTAGCCCAGCAGGTTCATGCACCACAGCGCCGAGGTGAGCAGCGTCCACGGGCCGCTGGTCGCGCCGAATCCCACGGCGGCCAGCAGGTCGTCCGACGGGCCCGAGACCAGCGAGCCGGTCGCCGCGCCGACCACCCACAGCACCGCGAGCGCCGCCGAGGTGAACGGGTAGCGGCGGATCAGCCGCCCAAGCCCGTGCGCTCCCCGAGCCAGGGCAGCGCGTCGACCAGCCCCGGTCGCCAGACCGTCCAGTCGTGCGCGCCGGGCAGTTCCCGCCAGCGCACATCCATCCCCGCCCGAAGACATGCCTCGTACACCTCTCGATCGTCTTTTCGGTAGAGGGAGTCGTTCTTGCCCGCCACGACCATGCCCTCGGTGTCGGGGAAGCGGGTCCTCGTCAGGACGTCCACCGGGTTTACCGCGCGGTAGGCCGTCTCGTCACCGCCGAACGCCGCCTTCACGGTGTCCTTGCGCGAGCCGAGCGTCGGTTCCCGCTGGCCGGAGACGTCGATGAACCGCGCATAGACCCCCGGCGCGCGCACGGCGAGCTGGAACGAACACGTGCCGCCCTGCGACAGGCCCGAGATCGTCCACGCACGCCGCGACTCGTCGACCTGGAGGCGGGTCTTGATCCACGCGGGCACGTCCTTGGCCAGGTAGGTCTCGACCTTGCCCAGCTTCGAGTCGAGGCACATCGGGTTGGCCGTGGTGGCCCCGAGCTGGTCCGGCACGACCACGATCGGCGCGAGGCCGTGGTGGCGCGCGGCGTAGGCGTCCAGGTGCCTGGCCAGCTCACCGCCGTCGAACCAGTCGTGCGGCGAACCGGGCTGGCCGGACAGCAGCACGAGCACGGGCAGGCGCGGCCGGGGCGTGGCGACGTAGGCGGGTGGCAGGTAGACCAGCGCCTTGCGGGGGCGGTAGTCGGTGCTCGACGGGATGGGCGTCTCGGAGACCGTGCCACGGGTGGGCAGGTCGGCCGGAGGCGTCCACACGTCGGCCAGCTTCTTCCCGGCGGGCACCGGCAGGACGTCCGGCGCGGGCTTCGCGGCCACGTCGAGCGCGACCGTGTCGTTGCTCTTCAGCGCCGCCCCGAGGGTCGAGTACTCGCCGAAGTACTGGTTCACGCCCGACAGCCCGCTCACGACCAGGACCAGCGCGGACACCGCGCCGAGCACCCGCGAGGGCCACCGGTCGTGCCGCCAGCGGGCGACCGCGAGCACAACGCCCAGCACACCGACGCCCAAGGCGGCGGGCACGATCGTCGGCAGGGGTTCGGGGAACGGCCGCCACACGTGGTCGACGACCACCGCGACCCCGACGGCGAGCACCCCGCAGGCAGCGACGCTGACCGGGACCACCCGCGTCCACCACGTCCGCCGCCGCGCGACGAGCAGGAACACCCCCGCCGCCACGCCGCACACCGCGACCACGACGGGAACCGGCCCGCTGATCAGGGACAACTCGAGCGGGCTGGTCATCGCGGTCCTGTCTCGGTCGGGTGGTGTCCCTCCGAGCCTGCCGCCGTTCGAGTGATTCCCGCATCGGTCGATCGGCTGGTCCTGGTCATTCCCCGGTCTGATCCCGGATCATCGTCCGGTTGGACAACCTGCCCCGCGAAGTGCGGACAGCCCTGCCCGGCACTAGGTTCGTCCCATGGGGACTGAGCAGGCCGAAGCGGCCGAGACCGAGACCATCACCGGCCGTCACGAGGTGCGCGACGGGGTGGCGCTGGTGACGGTGGAGGGCGAGGTCGACGTCGACACCGCGCCGAAGGTACGCGACTGGCTGGAGGAGGCGTTCACCGCCGACCAACCCGCCGTCGTGCTGGACCTGACCGGCGTGACCTTCTTCGCCTCCGTGGGCCTGGCCATGCTGGTCGAGTTCCACGGCCGAGGCGAAACGGAGAAGATCGAACTCCGCACAGTGGCCCCCACCCGAGCCGTGGCGGCCCCGATCTTCCTCACCACGCTCGACAAGGTGATCAAGCTCTACCCGGACGTCGACTCGGCCGTCGCCGGGGGCTGACCGACCTTCCGCCGTCCGAACCACCCTGGGCATGACCCCGAAAAGTGCGGGCCCGGATCGGTGATCCACTTGCTATCCGCTCGGCGTCCCCGCAGGCCGTGCCCAAGCCGCGGGGCACGGCGTTGCTGCTCGACGGCCTGCCGAGGGTGTTGTTGATGGACGAGGTCGTCCGCTGCCGGGAATTCCCGATCACCAACATGACCAGTAACGGCGAACGCGAATTCCCGCCCGCCTTCCTGTGGCGTTGTTTGAGGCCGCACTTCGGCGGCCCGACGACGAGCAGCTTGGCAGCATGGTGGCGCCCCACTTCGATGGGACCGACGTGAACTGGCTCATTTCCGAATTCCCGCAGCGTGGCGTGGAAGTGGCGAACTGTCGTCCGACTAGTTGCTTGACGCGGTGCACCTGGCCGTCGAAATGGTCACCCGACGCCTACCAGTTCGATCACGAATGGGCGAACCTTCTCTAGGCGATGGCGACGGCCCTCCAACACGTTGCGAGTGCCGATGGTTCCCGGTGACTTACCGAATCCGCTGATTCCGCCGCGTGAGGAATCGAAGCCCAAGAAGGCTGCTCCAAGACCACTCGGACGTCGCCGAACTGCCCGGCCGGGAGGTGACTGGCGACACCCATCTGCCCAGAGGTGGAGGACGTCGCCCTCCGAATGGAGGGGCGGTCCGAGCCGAGCAGGCCCGTCGACCACCACCGCGGGTCTCGTCCGCCAGTTCCGCACGATCGCGTCCGTGTCCGTGTTCCAGCTGGCGGGCTTCTTGGCGGCGGCGCCGCTCAACCTGCGGCTCATCTCCCTCGTCCAGCGGATCTTGCCGCTCAACGCGAACCTGTCCGTGCTCGCGAAGTTGATGCCGGCCGAGCCGCTGTGTCGCACGGTGGCCTCTGGCGGCCGCTGCGTCGCCACCCAGGACTTCGTCGACGGCGTCCGAGAGGAGCTCTTGACCACCGGAACCACGCGAACACCATGCTCGTCCTGCCGACTACACTTCGGATCCCGATCCCACGGACGACAAGTTCCCATTTTGGCGGCGCAGTCCGCTGTGTTCCCGCACTTAGCGGACCACGCCTAGCTCGTGCTAAAAGACTTGGGCCGGGCACTGACACGTTTGTTCAGCGCACCCGCTTCTGTATCGATTCATAGTGTGGAGCAGGAGAAAGTTTTGACCAAACCAGATCCTCGGCCATCCAGTGACGCGACCGAGGTTCAGTCGCACCCCGAAGGAGTCGACGACGTGACCGCATCGGGAATCCCTCTTTCGGCTGACATGCGATGCAACGGGATGAGCCAACCCCAGATCTGGGGGCTCATCCCGTTGCGCAATCCCGACTTCGTCGGACGGCAAGAGCTGCTGGAACGGCTCCGCGTCCGGTTGACGCAGCAAGGACCCACAGCCGTCCTGCCGGAAGCGCTGCACGGCATGGGCGGTGTGGGGAAGTCCCAGGCGGTCGTCGAGTACATCTACCAGCACGCTTCCGAGTACCAGGTCGTGTGGTGGATTTCGGCCGAACACCAGTCGCAGATCAAGACGAGTTTCGTCGAACTCGCCAAGAAGCTCGGCATTCAGGGAACGTCGTCGGCGGACACCGCCGTTCCCGCCGTGCTCGAAGCGCTGCGATTGGGCACGCCCTATTCACGCTGGATACTGGTCTTCGACAACGCGGACCGCCCGAACGACGTCCGCCCGTTCTTCCCGGCGGGCAACGGCCACATCATCGTGACCTCCCGCAACGCCGAATGGGGCGGATTCGCCCGCGCGGTCGAGGTCGACCTCTTCACCCGCGCCGAGAGCGTCGAACTCCTGCACCGCCGCGGCGGCGCACTGGAGGACGCCGACGCCGACCGCTTGGCCGAAGCCCTCGGCGACCTCCCCCTGGCGATCGAGCAGGCCGCGGCTTGGCGCGCCCAGACGGGCATGGAGGTGGCCGAGTACCTGGAGCTGCTGGATCAGAACCGCACCGAACTCCTCGAAACAGGCACCGCCAGCGGCTACCAGCTCCCCGTGGCCGCCGCGTGGAACGTCCCGCTCAACCGCCTGAAGAACGAGCACCGAGCAGCACTCCAGCTGCTCCAGGTGTGCGCGTTCTTCGGCCTCGAACCCATTTCCCGCAGGCTTTTCAGCGGCGTCCGCGAGGCACCCGTGCCAGAGGCCCTCAGTGAGGCGCTCAGCGACCCGATCAAGCTCAACCGCGCCATCCGCGAGATCAGCAGGTACAGCCTGGCCAAGCTCGACCACCGCAACGGCACCCTCCAGCTGCACCGTCTCGTTCAGACGGTCCTGAAGAACCGCCTGAACGAGGACGAGTGGCGCAACATGCGCCATGCCGTCCACATCCTGCTGGTGAAGGGCGATCCCGGCGACCCGGACGCGTCGGCGAACTGGCCGCGCTACGCCGAGCTCCTACCGCACGCGGCCATGTCGCAGGCCGTGGAGTGCGACGAGAAGTGGGTCAGGGTCCTCATCCAGAACCTCGTCTCGTACCTGCTCAACAGCGGCGACTACGGAGGTGCGAAGGACTTCGCGTTCGACGCGATGACCGCGTGGCGCAAGAGCCTCGGCGAGCGGGACCTGGACACACTGGAGATGACCCGCCTCTACGCGACCGCCATGCGCAGGCTGGGGTCCATCAAGGAAGCCATCGAGCTCAACGAGAAGACCTACGAGGCGATCAGGCTCGTGGTCGGAGAAGACCACGAGGGCATCCTGAAGATCATGGACACCATCGCCGCGGACCGCCGCTCCCAGGGCCTGTTCGCCGAGGAGTTGGAGTTGCAGCAGGTCGTGTACGACCGCGCACGCCAGGTTCTCGGCGCGGACGAGCCCACGACGTTGGGATACGCGCACAACCTGTCCGGCTGCCTGCGGTTGATGGGCCGGTTCATCGACGCTCGCGACCTCGACGAGGACAACCTCCGGCGGAGGACGGCGGTGCTCGGGGAGGACCACCTGCTGACCCTGAGCTCGCTCAACGGGCTTTCCATGGACCTCCGGGAATGCGGCCGGTACATCGAGGCCGCGCGGATGCAGACCGACGCGTTGAACCAGCAGATCGAGATCTTCGGCGAGGACCACCCCGGCACCATCGGCGCGAGCCGCAACCTCGCGGTCGCCTTGCGCAAGGCAGGTGACCACGTCGAGGCGAAGAAGCGCGCCGAGGACTGCCTGGACCGCTACCGCCGCAGGCACGGTCCCCAGCACTTGGACACGGTCACCGCGGAGATGACGCTGTCCGCCGACCTTCGCCACTCGGGTGATCTCGCCGAGTCGTTGCGGCTCGCGGCTCGCAGCCACCGGCTGTTCCAGGAGATCCGCGGCGAGCGCCATCCGTACACCTTGATCGCGGCCTCCAACCTCGCGGTCACGCACCGCCTGCGCGGGGAGGTGGAGGAAGCTCGGGCGCTCAACGAGATGTCCATGGACGCGCTGCGCCAGGTGTTCGACAGCGACCACCCGTTCGCCCTCGTGAGCGCGACGAACCTGGCGAGCGACCTGGCCGCGCTGGGTGATCACCAGGCCGCCAGGGAACTCGACGAGGACACGCTCGAGCGGTCGACCCGAGTTCTGGGCGCCACCCACCCGTCCACCCTCGCCGTCACGCTCAACCTGTCGCTCGACCTTGCGGGTCTCGGTGACGAGACAGCGGCGGCCGTCATGCACACCAAGGCGGTGGCGGGTCTGCGGACGGTGCTGGGCGAGGACCACCCGGCCACGATCGCCGCCGGCCAGTACACGCGGGCCAACTGCGACACGGACACGATGCAGCTCTGACCACGCCGATCAGCTGGCGGACCCGTTCAACCAGGCCGCCAGCTGATCGGGTCGCGCGCCCGACCCGTCCACGTCGTCGCTGCCGATCCATTTCGTGGTTCCCTCGCCGCTGCCGCCAAGCGACCAGCGCTTGTTGAGCCGCTCCCACGGCGACCGGCAGGTGAGCAGGTGGTCACATGGGCCAACGTGGCGGCCACGAACACGCGTCCGAGTTCCGTCGGTTCGCTGCTGCGGCAAGACACCGAGTGCTCGGGAAAACTGGATCTCCCGGAGGTCGCAGGCGAGGTCGCCGTCCACCAACTGGAGCTGGAGCGATGTCGTGTCGCCGTGTCAGAACTCGGCGACGCTCCTGAACTCGTAGTTCCCTGCAGTGGCCCGCCCAGTGGACGGGGATCGTCGCGCCAAGGTGCAAGGACCACTGGTCCTTCCAGCTCCTGGTGCAGGACCACGAAGTCCATCGACGCGCTCAGGTTCGAGTGCTGGAGTTCGTGCACCAGTGCCCCTCGGGTGGGCATTCTTGCGGAATCCGCGATTCGGCGGGTTCGGGGCGGGCCGCGTTGCCCGCCCCGAACCGGTCACCGGATCAGGCGCGGTGCCACTTCTGGTTGGCTGTGCCGCCGCACTCCCAGGTTTGGAGGACGGCGTCGTTGTTCGGGTTCCAGTCGGCGATGTCGACGCACTTGTTGGCCTGCGGGTTCACCAGGTCGCCCGCGCCGCTCAGCACCCACTGCTGGGCGGCGTTGCCGCTGCACGTGGCGATCTGGACGGCCGCGCCGTTCGCGGTCGAGCCCCACGCCACGTCCATGCACTTGTTGTTCTCCGTGCGGAGCGTGCCGTCGACGAACTGCCACTTCTGGTTCGTGCCGCCCGTGCAGTTCCACACGATCAGGCGTTGGCCGTCGTTGAAGTTCCAGTTCGGCACGTCGATGCACTTGCCGTGCCAGTCGCTCACGATGCTGCTCGTCGTGGGCTGCGGGTTGCCGCCGCCGCCCGCGCCGAACGGGGTGAGGACGATGCCCGCCGCGCGCGGGTCGCCGTCGTGGACCAGGGACTCCTGGGCCTGCACGTCGTCGAACGCGAACCCGTAGGCCTTACCGTCCACCATGTTCTGGTGGATGATCCGCGAGTAGTGGTCGGTCAGCGAACCCTGGTAGAAGTCGCCGGGGCCGCCGCCGGGCTGGGTGTCGATCCGGCCGAGGGTGGAGCGGTGCAGCGCAGCGCACAACGTGCGGGCGATGGGGCCGACCACCTGGTCGTTCGGTGCGGCGAGGTTGCCGTCGCAGCCCCACACGTTGGCCGTGGAGGGCTTCTGGAACGACGCCACCTGCTGGCCGGACGTGTTGGTGAAGTTCATCGTGTTGCCCGAGGTGCGGCCGAAGAACTTGATGTTCGGCTGGTCGCCGAACGGCACGACGGTGAGCGTCTTGCTCGCGTACGCGCCCCACGCCTGGTCGATGTAGGGCGCCAGGTAGTTGGCGTCCATGAGCCCCGCCCCGGCCGCCTTGCCGGGCGCGAGCACCCGCAGCACGGTGCCGTCGGAGCGGGTCACGACCGAGTTGCCCCAGCCGGGCTGGTTGCGGACGGCGTTGATCACGGTGTCGCGGCCGTTGTTCACCAGGTCGCCGGTGCGCTTGGTGGCGCCGTTCGCCCCGGTCACCGTGACCGCGTGCGGCACGGCGAACTGGTCGACCTGCGAGCTGTTGAGCCAGAGGCCGGAGTCGTTGTAGGTGAACTCGCTCCAGTCGAACAGGATGTTCTTGTTGGCGTCACCGGCCCACGGCGCGGGCTGGACGAAGCCGTCCGGGGTGAGGAACAGCTTCAGCTTCTCGCCGAAGGACATGTAGACGCGGCCGGAGATGAACCGCGGCACGCGCACGGTGACGTTGCCGCCGTTGCCGGGCCCCGCGATGGACACGTCCGGCGCGGGGGAGGGCGGGATGTTGCCGGCGGGCCACGGCGTGAAGCCGCCGCCCTGGTTGACGTAGCCGAGACGGCCGTTGCGGATGTCGGTGCCCAGCACGTACAGGTACACCGCGTCGGAGCGGCCGGTGTTGTTGGTGACGGTGAGCGGGAGCAGGTCGGGGCCGATGGCCGCCGCCGGAGTGGCGGCCAGGGCGACGGATGTCGCCACGGCGAGCGCTGAGAGCGCGCTCAACCACTTCGTTGTGGTGCGCAAGGGATCTCCTCGGTTCCGCGGGCAGGGTTGACGCCTCCCGGACCGAGCTGGAGGGGCTGTCGCCGGGAGGCGCGGACAAGGACGTGCGCCAGGGCCGACCGCCATCGGTGAGAGCGCTTCCACAGCGTCCGGTCCGACGAGATCGGTGTCAAGTGGACTAGGGGTTACGAAACTCGCGCGTCTCGATGCCAGCTCGCGAGGAGCGGCAGCACCCGCGCCGTGGGGGAGTCCTGCTCGACCGTGTAGACGATCAACTGCTGGTCCGGGTCCCGCGGCGCGGACACGATCTCGATGTCGAACACCAGGTCGCCGCCGACGGGGTGGTTGATCAGCTTCCGCACCGACGCGTGGTCGCGCACCTGGTGGTCGTCCCACCACCGCGCCACGTCCGGATCGGCGGCCCGCAGGTCGTCGATCAACGCCGTCAGCCTGCCGTCCTGCGGCCTGCGAGCGGCCTCGCGGCGCAGCGTGGCGACCGTGTTCGAGGCGAAGTACGACCAGTTGACGATCCGCTCGCGCGCCACTGGGTCGAGGAACAGGAACCGGGCCAGCGACGAGCCGGGCTCCAGTTCCTTCTGCACCGCGCTGAACAGCGCGTTGCTCGCCAGCACGTCGGTGCGCTGCCCGAGCAGCAGCACCGGCAGGTGGTCCAGCGCCGACATCAGCCGCAGCAGCCCCGGATCGGCCCGCTGCACCGGCACCACGGTCGTCGCCCGCCGCCGCGCCGTCGGCTCGGCCAGGTCGACCAGGTGGGCGTGCTCGACCTCGGTCAGCCGCAGCGCCCGCGCCAGCCCGTCGAGCACGGCCGTCGAGATGGTCGACTGACGCCCCTGTTCGAGCCTGCTGTAGTAGTCCGGGCTCAGGCCCGCGAGCACCGCGAGCTCCTCCTTGCGCAGCCCCGGAACGCGTCGGGGGCCGGGGAACGGCTCCATGCCCGCCTGCGCCGGCGTCAACCGGTCGCGCCGCGAGCGGAGGAACGCGCCCAGCTCTGCCCTGTCCCGTGCCACGGCTCCACTCTACGAACGCCGCGGCCGCCCTGCCTGGTCATGCCGTGCCCGGGTTCGTCCTGAGCTGGCAGGACGTCGTACGGCCGCGCAGGGTGGGGGACATGCAGAAGCGAACTCTTGGTGCGCAGGGCCTGACCGTGTCGGCGTTGGGCCTGGGCACGATGGGCATGACCATGGCGTACGGCCCCGGTGGCGACCCGGCCGACAGCATCGCCACCCTCCGCCGCGCCCACGAGCTGGGCGTCACGTTCTTCGACACCGCCGAGCTCTACGGCCTCGGCGCGGGCACCAACGAAGCCCTGGTCGGCGAAGCGGTCGAGTCGTTCCGCGACGAGGTCGTCCTCGCGACCAAGTTCGGCTTCGACCTGTCGGACCCCGCCGCCATCGGCACGGCCCTGGACAGCAGGCCGGAGCACATCCGCGAGGTGGCCGAGCAGAGCCTGCGCCACCTCCGGACCGACCACATCGACGTCCTCTACCAGCACCGCGTCGACCCGGACGTGCCGATCGAGGACGTCGCCGGAGCCGTCGGCGACCTCGTGACCGCGGGCAAGGTCCGCTACTTCGGCCTGTCCGAGGCGGGCCCGAAGACCATCCGCCGCGCCCACGCCGTCCACCCCGTGTCGGTGCTCCAGACCGAGTACTCGATCTTCGAACGCGAGGTGGAGGACGAGATCCTGCCCCTCGTGCGCGACCTGGGCATCGGCTTCGTGCCGTACTCGCCGCTGGGCCGCGGCTTCCTGACCTCGGCGGTCCGGCCGGGCGCGGAGTACCCCGACGGCGACATGCGCCGCACGGACGCCCGGTGGCAGGGCGACAACTACACCGCCAACGTCGCCGCCATCGCCAGGCTGACCGAGTTGGCGGAGTCGAGGGGCGCGACCGTGACGCAGCTCGCCCTCGCGTGGCTGCTCGCCCAGGACGAGCACACCGTCCCCATCCCCGGCACCCGCAGCACGACCCGGCTCGCCGAGAACGTCGCCGCCGCCGACCTCGTCCTCACCGCGGCCGACCTGGCACTGGTCCACGAGATCCTGCCGCACGGCTCCTACGGCGACCGCTACCCGGCCGCCCTGGTCGACGCGTGGGCCAGCGCGTGAGCTGCCCTTAGTCCGACGTGCGCGGGAAGTGGTGGTCGACCACCTCGTTGCGGAACTTCCCCTCGGGGTCGAGGTCGGCGAGCAGGCCGGCGAAGCGGGACCAGTGCTCGTACCGGTCGTTCGGCTCCAGCTCGTACAGCTTTCCCCAGTGGGGCCGGACCGAGCACGGGGCGAGGGCCTCCTCGATGCGCGCCAGCACCGGACGCACCGCCTCGGTGTCCGGGACCCAGGTGAAGTGGAACGCCATGCTGTCCCGCCCCTGGAACGGGCTGAGCCAGTAGTCGTCGGCCGTCATGGTGCGGATCTCCGCCGTCAGCAGCACGGGGGCGATGACCGGCCCCAGCTCCTTGAGCGCCCGCAGCGCTTGGGCGGCGAACGGCCGGGCGACCAGGTACTCCGACTGGAGTTCGGCACCGGCGCTCGGCGTGAACTCCGCGCGGAAGTGCGGCAGCCGGGCGTGCCACGGTCCGGGCTCGCCGAGCTGCGGCGTGCAGTGCTCGGCCGAGACGCCGGGGATCGGGTGCCGCTGCTCGGTCGCCTCGCGCGCGCCGGTCCACGACAGGTCCGCGGGCGCGTCGGTCGTGCGGCGCTTGACCCACGCGGAGAACGACTCCCGCCAGTCGGTGAACACGCTCACGCTGTACGCCTGCGCGAACAGCCGGTCCGACTCGGCCGCGAGCACGTCCCACGGCAGGTCCTCGTGCACCCGCTGCTCCACGTCGAACGCGGGCACCACGTCGATCTCCAGCGCGGTCACGACCCCGAGCGCGCCGAACGACACCACGGCCCCGGCGAACCGCTCATCGCCCCGCGCCAGCGTCACCAGCGAGCCGTCGGCGGTGAGCAGGTCCAGCGACCGGACCGCGCTCGCCAACGACCCGTTGCCGTCGCCGGAGCCGTGCGTCGCCGTCGTGACCGCTCCCACGAGGGTGATGTGCGGCAGCGAAGGCAGGTTGTGCAGCGCCAGGCTCTCGGCGTGCAGCAGGAGCGACAGCTCGGCGAGCCGCAGACCCGCCCCGACCCGTGCCCACGTCCGGTCGGGCCCGATCTCGACCGTCGCGGGCAGGTCCCGCAACGAGACCAGCGTGCCGGTGGTGTCCGCGATCCGGCTGAACGAGTGCCCCGCGCCGACGACGTGGACCTTCTCCGAGTCCGCCACGACCTCCCGCAGCCGGTCGAGGGAAGTCGGGGCTGCCAGCCGGTCGGCGGAGAAGACGACGTTGCCGGCCCAGTTCGCGCTCATCGAGGCCCTTCGCTCAGGTCGAGCACGAGCGCCGCCCACGGCTGGAGCGTCACGCGGCCCGCGACGATCTCGTGCCCATCGGTGTTCGAGAGTACGAGATCGGCCCCGGTCCACTCCGGAGCCACGTCGACGACCTGCTCCGTGCCGTGCAGGTTCGCCACGACCAGGAGCCGCGTGCCGTCCAACGACCGCTCGTAGGCGTACACGTGGGGGTGCTCGGCGAGCAGCATCGTGAAGTCGCCGAGCGCCACGACCGCCCGCGTGTGCCGCAGCTCGATCAGCTCGCGGTAGTGGTGGAACACCGAGTCGGGGTCGTCGTACTGTGCGGCCGCGTTGATCCGGGTGTGGTTCGGGTTCACGGCGATCCACGGGACGCCGTCGGTGAACCCGGCCTGCTCGCCGCCGTCCCACTGCATCGGCGTGCGCGCGTTGTCACGGCCCATCGCGCGCAGCGCCCGCAGCACCTCCTCGGGGTCCTGGCCCGCCGCGACGGCGCGGTCGTAGTGGTTGAGCGACTCGACGTCGCGCAGGTCCTCCACGCCCGCGAACGGCGCGTTGGTCATGCCCAGTTCCTCGCCCTGGTAGACGTACGGCGTGCCGCGGTGCAGGTGCAGCACCGTGGCCAGCGCCGTCGCCGAGTCGCGGCTGCCGTCGCCGTAGCGGGACACCACGCGGGGCTGGTCGTGGTTGTTCCAGTACAGGCTGTTCCACCCGGCGTCGGACAGCGCCGTCTGCCACCGGCCCAGCGACGCCTTCAGGTCGCGCAGGTCCAGCGGCTTCGGGTCGAACTTGCCGCCCGGCCCGTGGTCGAGCGACACGTGCTCGAACTGGAACACCATGTCCAGCTCGCCGCGCTTCGGGTCGGTGAACAGCCGCGCGTCCTCCCACGTGACACCCGGCATCTCCCCGACGGTGAGGAAGCTCCCCTCACGGCCGGCGAACACCTCGCGGGTGATCTCCCGGATGAACTCGTGCACCCGAGGCCCGGTCGCGAAGTGCGGGAACCCGTTGCCCAGGCCGCCGGTGCCGGTCGTGGCGCCGTCCGGCAGCGCGGGGTCCTTGGAGATGAAGTTGATGACGTCCATCCGGAACCCGTCGACCCCGCGGTCGAGCCACCACCGCATCATCTCGTGCACCGCGGCCCGGACCTCGGGGTTCTCCCAGTTCAGGTCGGGCTGCTTGCGGTCGAACAGGTGCAGGTAGTACTCGCCGGTGGCCTCGTCGAGCGTCCACGCCGGACCGGAGAAGAACGACTCCCAGTTCGTCGGCTCCGCGCCCGGCTCCCCGGCGGTGAACGGCTCGCGCGCGGGCCGCCACCAGTACCAGTCGCGCTTCGGGTTGTCCGCCGACGACCGCGACTCCACGAACCACGGGTGCTCGTCGGAGGTGTGGTTCACGACCAGGTCCATGACCAGCCGCATGCCCCGGTCGTGCACCTCGGCGAGCAGCCGGTCGAAGTCCTCCAGGGTGCCGAACACGGGGTCGACGTCCTGGTAGTCGGAGATGTCGTAGCCGTTGTCCGCCTGGGGGGAGCGGTAGATCGGCGACAACCACACGACGTCCACGCCGAGGCGCTGGAGGTGGTCCAAGCGGGAGGTGATCCCGACGAGGTCGCCGACCCCGTCCCCGGTCGAGTCGGCGAAGCTGCGCGGGTACACCTGGTAGACCACGGCGGAGGTCCACCACGGGGCGTCGGTCATCGGGTTCCTCTCGTTCGGCGCACCTCCCGAGGATGCCCCGCCGAGCCGATCTTCGCCGACTGCCGACCACGCGGCGAGGACTACGCCGAAGGCGTGAAGTAGCGCCTCGGGTTGTCCACCAGCATCGTGGTCAGCTGGTCCTCGGTCACGCCGGCCTCCCGCAGCACGGGGATCACCGTGTCGTGCAGGTACGTGTAGTGCCAGTTGGGCAGCGCGGCCTCGCGCACGCCCGGCGGGAACCACGCGTTGTGGCAGGACGCGTCGTGCGAGAGCACCATCCGGTCGGCCAGGCCCTCCGCGGCGAGCTTGGCGACGGTGGTGACGCGCTCGTCGGTCGGTAGCA
The DNA here is from genome assembly GCF_042738955.1 of Umezawaea sp. NPDC059074. Taxonomy (NCBI): domain Bacteria; kingdom Bacillati; phylum Actinomycetota; class Actinomycetes; order Pseudonocardiales; family Pseudonocardiaceae; genus Umezawaea; species Umezawaea sp. NPDC059074. The sequence continues at coordinate 7,099 of NZ_JBHYHC010000080.1, read as the reverse complement.
GGACGTCCAGGCCGAACCGGTCCATGCCGAGGTAGGAGCCGTTGTCGATCAGCTCGTGCAGGTAGTCGAGGTCCGTGCTGTCGCCGCTGTGGCCGAGCACGACCTTGCCGAGGTCGACACCCCGGCGGCGGAGGACCTCCTGCGCGACCAGCCCGGTCCGGTGCGGCGCGCTGGTGTGGACGGTGATCGGGGCGCCGGTCCTGGCGTGCGTCTCGGCGACGGCGTCGAGCACGCGCTCGACGCCGGGCGTCAGCTCCTCCTCGATGGCGCACTTGAGGAACGCCGCCTTGATGCCCGTGCCGGAGATGCCGACGGTGATGTCCTGTTCGAACATCTCGACCAAGCGCTCCGGGCCGCCCAGCAGGGTGCCCGGCCCGTGGTAGCGCAGGTGCAGCGGGATGTCGCGCAGGGTGTAGAGCCCGGTCGCGGGGATGATCTTGATGTCCACGAGGGCGTTCACGCGGGCGACGCGCTCGATATCACGGCCCAGTCCGATCACCGTGGGGTCGACGATGGTGGTCACGCCGCGTTCGACGAGCGCCCGCAGCCGCTGGACGGCGTCGGCGACGGCCGCGTCCTCGTCCCACGTCTCGGGGTGGTTGCGGCGGTACTCCTCGTCGAGCACGAACACGTGCTCGTGCATCAGGACGGTCCCGAGGTCCTCGACGGGCACGGGGCCTCGCACGGTCTGCACCTGCGTCATCTGTGGGTCCAACTCCTCTTCCCGGTGGCGCGGGGAATCCCGCGTCACCAGGCTAGGAAGACCGCCGGGGTGGAACAACGTGCGATCCGCACAGGTCAGGAGCCGTCCACTGGGGAAGTTCCACGGCCGAGCGCCCGGCGGATCCGGAGCGCCACGAGGAGCTCCGTCCGGTGCTCCGGGTAGTCCGGGCCCAGCACCTCGGCCGCCGACGCCAGCCGGAGCCGCAGCGAGTTCAGGTGGATGCCGAGCCGGGCCGCGGCGGTGGTCTGCGAGCCGGTGGACAGCCACGCGAGCAGCGTCTCCCGCATCCGCTCCGCGCGGACCGTGTCGGCGGCCAGGTCGCCCAACTGGTCCTCGGCGAACGCGCGCGCCGCGGCGACGTCCTTGAGCAGCACGGAGTCGAGCGCGAAGTCGGCGAACACCAGGCAGTCGTCGGACACGGCCAGCAGGCGCCGCAACTCCTCCGCCCGACGGGCTTCGGCATGAGCGCGGCGGAACCCGTCGACACCTCGCCGAGGCCCGCCCACGGCCGTGCGCAGGCCGGTCGCGGCGAGCACGTCCCGCAGGGCGCGGAGGTCGATCCGCTCGGGGGAGCCCAGCCACGCCGTCCACCCCGGCGGGTCGAGCGGCACCAGCAGCCGGTTCGCCGCGCCGGACGCGGTCTGGGCCCGGCGCAGCACCTCGTCCGCCCGGTCGCGGTCCGCCGTGTCGATCACGACCGCGACGTGCGTCTCCGCCAGCCGGTAGCCGAGCGCGGTGTCGCGGTCGGCCGAGTACGCGGAGGCGTCGTCGGCGAGGATCTCGGCCACCAGGTCACGGCGTCGCAGGTCACCGCTGCGCCGCAGGACGGCCGTGGCCTCCTCGTGCGCCGCGACGGCCAGCGCGATCCCGCGTTCGGTGAAGTCGAAGGCGGCCGTGGTGAACTGCGTGACCTCGTCGACCGGCACCCCGGTCGTCGTGTCCGGCCACGTCCAGCGGCGGGCCGCCCACTGGTCCAACACCTGCCGCAGCGCCAACCAGTACGCGTCGCGCACGGCGCTCACCGGCCTGCCCTGCTCGGCCAGCCACCGACCGAACTGCGGGGCGCGAGCGGCGGGCACGATCCCGGCCTGGCCCTCGCTGATCGCGGCGATCGTCCGCACCGCGCAGCGCACGTACTCCGTCACCTCGTCCCGGAAGTCCACATCGGACATCCGCGTGGGGAAGAGCTCCTCGCTGATGGAGGTCGCGATCAGGTCGGCCATCTCGTCGAGCGAGGAGGTCGCCGCCGGGAGGGTGCCGCTCATGGCTCGAGGCTAACCCCTGGACCCCGTCGGCACGACCAGCCCCGTCTCGTACGCCACCACGACGGCTTGGGCGCGGCTGGAGAGCCGCAGCTTGCCCATGACGCGCTTCACGTGCGTCTTCACGGTCGCCTCGCTGAGCACCAGCCGGACCGCGATCTCGGCGTTGCTGAGACCCCTCCCGACCAACCGCAGCACCTCCGTCTCCCGCGCGGTCAACTCCGCCAGCCGCGTCCCGGCGGCGGCGCTCGTGCGGTGGTGCTGCGTGTAGGCCTCGACGACCCGCAGCGTGATGCCCGGCGCGAGGAGCACGTCACCCGCCGCGATGGTGTGGACGGCCGCGACGATCCGGTCCGGCGGCGCGTCCTTGAGCAGGAAGCCCGACGCACCCGCGCTCATCGCCGTGTGCACGTACTCGTCCACGTCGAACGTCGTCAGCACGATCACGCGCGGCTGCCGTTCGCGCGGGGTGGCCAGGATCCGCTTGGTGGCGTCGATCCCGTCCAGCACGGGCATCCGGACGTCCATCAGCACCACGTCCGGGTTCGTGCTGTCGACCAGTTCCACGGCCCGCGCGCCGTCGGCGGCCTCACCCACGACCTCCAGCCCCGGCGCGGCCGTGAACAGCGCGACGAGCCCGGCGCGGATCAGCGCCTGGTCGTCGACGACCAGCACCCGGACCGTCATCGCGCCTCGCTCACCGGCAGGCGCACGACGACGGCGAAGCCGCCGGTGTCCGCCGGGCCCGCGGTGAGGACGCCGCCGTACAGCTCGGCGCGTTCCCGCATGCCCCGGATCCCGTGCGCCGTAGGGGATTCCCGCCGCGGACCCGCCGCCGTGCCGTCGTCGGTGACCTTGAGCGTGAGGGTCCGCTCGCCGTAGTCGAGGTCGATCCGCACGGCCGCCCGCCCGGCGTGCTTGAGGGCGTTGGTCAAGGACTCCTGTGCCACGCGGTACGCGCACAGGTCCGGCCCCGGCGGCAACGGACGGGCCCGGCCCGTGACGACCACGTCGACCGGCAGGCCCGCGCCGCGAGTGCGTTCGACCAGTTCGTCCAGCGCCGCGAGCCCCGGCTGCGGAGCCAGGTCCTCACCCTCCTCCAGCCGCAGCACGTCCAGCAGGCGGCGCATCTCGGCCAGCGCCTCGCGGCTGGTGTCGCCGACGGTGGTGATCGCCTCCCTGGCGGTGGGCACGTCGGAGTCGATGACGTACTGGGCCACGCCCGCCTGGAGCGAGATGACCGCCATGTGGTGGGCGACGACGTCGTGCAGCTCCCTGGCGATCCGCACCCGCTCGTCCGCGACCGCCCGCGCCGCCCGCTCGGCCAGCCGCTCGGTGCGCTCGCCCCACCGCCGCGTGCTCTCGCCGAGCACCCACGCGCCGAGGATCTGCAACACCGCCTGGACGATCGTGGACCAGGTCGACGCGACCTCGCCCGTCCCGGACCCGATCGCCAGCACGGCCATCGACCCGAGGAACAGCACTGCCGCCACCCGGCGGGGCCGCAGCGTGGCCACGGTGAACATCGCGACCAGCAGGCCGATCCCGGAGTTCGGGTGGTCGAAGTAGCCGAACAGGCTGTAGGTCGCCAGTGCGGCCGCGATCACGGCCATCGTCGCCACCGGCGCGCGTTGCCGCAGCGCGATCGGCGCGACGGTGAGCGCGGCCAACGGGTACGCGGGCCAGGCGCGGGCGTCGGGGCCGTCCGCCACCGCCGCGATCGTCAGCCCGGTGAACACCACCGCCAGCAGCACGTCCACCACTTCGGACTTGAGGATTCCGCGCACGGGGTCACGGTAGCTGCGCGCGGAGGCCGTGTCGCCAGCCCGTGGACGGACGGCGGCCTACCCCCAGCGGGGTAGACCAAGATCCCGTTCCAGGGCGACGACCAGCGCACACGGCGTCCCTACCGTCGTCGACATGAAACGAACCCTGACCGCGGTCGTGGTGGCGACGGCCGTGCTCGGCGCGGCCGTCGTGCCCGCTTCGGCCACCCACCGCCCGAACACCGCGACCCTCCAGCGCGACGCCGACGCCCTGCTCGACCAGGGCGCTCCCGGCGTCCTCGTCGAACTCGTCACCCCCGGCGGCAACGCCAAGGTGCGCAGCGGCTTCGGCGACGTCGACGCCAAGACCCCCGTCCCGTGGGACGCGCGTTTCCGGGTCGCCAGCTACACCAAGACGTTCGTGGCCGCCACGCTCCTGCAACTCGTCGGCGAGCGCAGGCTGTCGCTGGACGACACCGTGGAGCACTGGCTGCCCGGACTCGTCACCGGCAACGGCAACGACGGGTCCCGCATCACCGTGCGGCAGCTGTTGCAGCACACCAGCGGCCTGCACGACTACGTGGAGGAACTCGGCTACCTGTTCACGCAGGAGGGCTTCGAGCAGAACCGGTACCGCACGCTCCCGGCCGAGGAGGCCGTCGCTCTCGCGGTGAGCAAGGCGCCGACCTTCCAGCCCGGCACGGACTGGGAGTACTCCAACACCAACTACGCCCTCGTCGGCATGGTCATCGAGAAGGTCACCGGCCACACCTGGCAGCACGAGGTGCGCTCGCGCCTCATCCGCCCGCTCGGCCTGCGCGACACCTTCGCACCGGACACCGAGCCGACGATCCCCGGCCCGCACGCCATCGGCTACCAGCGCTTCAGCGCCGACGGCCCGGACATCGACGTGACCGAGCTGAACCCGTCGTGGGGCGGCGCGGCGGGCGCGATGATCAGCACCACGGCCGACGCGAACAAGTTCCTCCGCGCCCTCCTGTCCGGCAAGGTGCTGCGCCCGGCGCAGCTCAAGGCCATGCAGGACACCGTCCCCGCCACCCGCTTCGAGCTGGCCTGGCCGGGCGTCCGCTACGGCCTCGGCCTGATGTGGGCCCCCAACGCCTGCGGCGGTTCGTGGTCCCACGGCGGCGACATCCTCGGCTTCAAGACCCGTGACGGAGTCACCTCGGACGGCTCCCGCAGCGTCGTCGTGTCGATCAACACCGACTCCCTGGTCCCGAAGCCCGGCATCCCCGCCCCGACCAAGGACCAGACGATCGACCTGATCGACCACGCCCTCTGCGCCCGGTAGCCAGATCCCGAACATGTTCGGTCCGTACTTGTTCGGACCGAACATGTTCGCTACTGTCGCACCATGACCTCGGAACCCACCCGCAGCCGCCGCGAGCGCCCAGCCAAGCCCGCGCTGACCCGGCAAGGCATCGTCGCCGCGTCAGTCGACCTAGTGCGTTCCGAGGGCTTGAAGCGCGTCACCATGCGACGCCTGGCCGACGTCCTCGACACCGCGCCGGCCTCGCTCTACGTCTACGTCCGCAACACCGCCGAACTCCACGCGGCCGTCCTCGACGAACTACTGGGCGAGGTAGACCTGACCCCCGTCCACACCACAGGGGAGTGGCAGGAGCGCCTGGCGGACGTCCTCCGCTCCTACATGCGAGTCCTGTTCACCCATCCAGGACTGGCCGCGTCCGCACTGGTGGCCCGCCCCTCCGGCCCGAACTACCTCGCCCTGGTCGAGGCCCTCCTGGAACTGCTCGCCGAAGGCGGCGTCCCGGACGGCCAGGCGTCATGGGGAATCGACCTGCTCCTCCTGACCGCCACCGCGAACGCGGCAGAACACGTCGTCCCCCGCTCCGAAGAGGACTGGGACGCCCTCACCGTGGCCTTGCGCGCGGCCACCCCGGACACCTACCCGCGCATCGCCGCGCTGGGCGAGGACCTGCTCTCCGGCCCACCACCCGCGCGCCTCTCGTGGGGCCTGCGAATGCTGATCAACGGCATCGCCCACACCCCCAGGCCCTAGCTCCCCGAGCAGCCACCACCCACACGCCATCGAACGGAGCACACCACCATGCACCACCCGATCCTCATCGTCGGCGCGGGCTTGAGCGGCCTCGTGCTGGCCCGCGTCCTGCACCTCCACGACATCGACACGACCGTCCTCGACCTCGACGACTCACCCACCACCCGTTCCCAGGGCGGCATGCTCGACCTGCACGAGGACTCCGGCCAGGCAGCACTCCGCGCGGCAGGCCTCTACAACGAGTTCCGCGCCAACGTCCACGAGGGCGGCCAGGCCATGCGCATCCTGGACCAGCACGCCGTCACCCACGTCCAAGGAGAAGACGACGGCACCGGCGACCGCCCGGAGATCAACCGCCGAACCCTCCGCGACCTCCTGCTGAACTCCATCCCCACCAACACCATCCGCTGGGGCTCCAAGGTCGTCTCCGCCGCATCTCTCACCGACGGCAGGCACGAGGTAGTCCTCGCCGACGGCACGACCTTGACCACCGACCTGCTCATCGGCGCGGACGGCGCATGGTCCAAGATCCGCCCACTCGTGTCGCCTGCCGTTCCCGAGTACCTGGGTCTGTCCTTCGTGGAGTCCGCGTTGCACAACGCGGACGCCCGACACCCGGAGAGTGCGGCCCTGATCGGCCCTGGCTTCTTCTTCGCTTTGGGCGAGGACAAGGGTTTCCTGGCCCACCGGGAGCCGGACGGCGGGCTGCACGTGTACGGCGCACTCAAGACCGACGTCGACTGGGTGAACAGGGTCGACCAGGCCACCTTGGCCGACGAGTTCCTGTCCCACTTCCCCGACTGGGACCCCGCCCTGCGTGCGTTGGTGGCCGACTCCGACGCCCCCCTGATCCCGCGCCAGATCCACGGCCTTCCTGTCGGTCACCGGTGGGATCGTGTGCCGGGTGTGACGTTGATGGGCGACGCGGCGCACCTGATGTCGCCGTTCGCGGGGGAGGGGGCAAACCTGGCGATGCTCGATGCCGCTGACCTGGCTGCGGCTTTGCTCGCTCACCCTGGTGATGTGGAGAAGGCGTTGACCGTCCACGAGGAAGCTATGTTCCCGCGTGCGGAGGCTTCGGCCGCTCAGTCTGTGGCGAGCCTCGACCTGTGCTTCCGTGCTGACGCGCCGCACGGGCTGATCGAGGCGTTCAAGTCCTTCGGTGCGTAGCTGCGGCTTCCAGCCTGGCTGGTCGGCGGCTTCGGCTCCCAGCCCGCTGTGTCCGATTTGATTTGGGGCCCCTAGATTTGCCCCTTGATCGGGCCAAAAGGCAGTGCCCCAAAGCCCTGCCCGATCTCCAATT